>CAMUHA010000058.1 GCA_947088515.1 uncultured bacterium | reverse complement strand
TTAAAAATATATCGGGAGATATATTGACAAATTTCAAATATTGAGATAGGAGGAGCGTATAATGAACAAGATGCTAAGTGTTCTTGCAAGGCGTAGTTTCTGCGCCAGCAGGATGCGAAACCTGATTGCGGTGATGGCAATTGTGCTGACGGCAGTTCTGTTTACTACTGTTTCCACAATCGGTATAGGGACAGTGGACTCCCTGATTCTGACCATGCAGATGCAGAAAGGCAGCCGTTCAGACGGGAATTTCCGAAATATGACAGCTGAACAATATGAGGCATTGGCGGATGCAGACTTTATTAAAGAATATGGCCTGCGGATGCCAGTAGGATTTTTGACAAATTCAAACCACTTGAATATTGAGTTTGATGTGCTGGATGAAATACAAGCCGGTCTGACTTTCTGCAGTCCAAGCCATGGCCGTGTTCCGCAGGCAGAAAATGAAATCGTCACTTCGGATGCAGCGTTAGTGGATTTGGGCATAGAGCCGGAAGTAGGTGTGGCTGTAACGATTGCGTTTGCTGCCCATGGGCAGGAATATCAAATGGATATGGTAGTTTCCGGCTGGTATGAGGCCACAACGGACCAGGTCAGTATGATGTGGGCCGGAACTGCTTTCAGAGATGCACATCCGGATATTTTTGAGTATACTTATGACAGGGACCGGGAAATGGCTGGAACTTATTATTCTGATTTTTTAGCCACAAGTACAGCAGGGCTTTGGAATAAGTTGGACCGCCAGATAAGGAAGATGGGCAAAGGCTCCGGCGCGCTCGGTTCTGAAGACCTTTTGGCTGGAGTCAGCATAACAACAAACCCCACAATGGAGCCGGACATGATTCTTATGGGGGCAGTGATCGTTGTTCTGTTTTTAGTCTGTGGTTATTTGTTAATCTATAATGTATTTGATATTGCGGTGATGCAGGAAATCCGCCGTTATGGTCTGTACCGCACGGTAGGTATGAGTAAAAGACAGGTAAAAATTTTAATAAACCGGCAGGCAATATGGCTGTCCTGTACAGGCATTCCCATTGGTTTACTTATTGGTTATTTTGTGGGTAAAGCAGCATTACCCAAAGTAATGGACACTTTTGCCAACAGTTATGAGAATGTTACTGTTCATGTTACTCCCTCCCCCATAATCTTTGCAGGAGCCGCAGCGCTGGCAGCTTTTACGGTGTTTCTCTCTACAAGGAAACCGGTTCGTGTTGCAGCCAATATCCCGCCGATTGATGCGTTTCGCTACGTGGAAGCGGCAACTGGGAAAAAGACCGCGAAAAAAAGAGCCGCTGGCGCCAGCCTTCCACGTCTGGCATGGTCTGATTTAGGCCGTAATAAACACCGTTCCGCTTTTATTGTAATTTCTTTGACGTTATGTATTGTTCTGCTGAACTGTGTAGGCATTGCCGCTGACAGTGTGGATATAGAAAAGCAGGTAAGTTACAGTATTCGGACTGACTTTGCCGTAGTAAATGCTGTCAGCATGAATGTTATGGGCGGATTTAACCTGCGGGAGCAGGCGCTGTCTGAAGATGTCATTGATGCAATCAACTCCCGGCCAAGCGTCAGGGATGGGTCTGCAATATATAAAAACACATTGGAAGATGCCAACGTAACCTATGACTTTCCGGTTAAGTTTGTCTCAAAAGCGGACGATGCAGAAATGGGAAGTTCCTCAGCCGTTACTGAAATGGGGCTTGTTTTTCGCCTGGGGTTTGACAGCCGTCCGGTCTGTAATGTCTATGGCATGGAAGAAGCAGCCCTTTCCCGTATGGACATTAAAGAAGGAGAAACCGATGCACATATCCTTTATGAACAAATGGAAAATGACGGTGGTGTATTGCTGGGGGTTAATGTTAACCGCGCGACAATGCAGATAGATGACAATTTTGACCTTTTGGAAATTGGCGATATTATTACTGTTTATAAAAATGGAGAGGCGGTTATGGAATTGCCGGTTCTGGCCAAGGCAGCTATCAATGGTGACGACCAGGAAGCTGGATATACGGCCAACGGCCCTTTTACGGTTGGGGGGGATGGGTTATTCCTTTATCTGCCATCTGATGTTTACGAAAAAATCTATGATGAACCGTCAGTTTACAAATATTCCTTTGATGTGGATGAACATGAACGGGCAAATATGACCTCTTTCCTCGAAAATTATATGACACAAGTGGACACCAGTATAAGTTATTGTTCCTCCGGCTGGGCGCGTGGGGACGCACAGGCTATGCGCACCATGCTGCAATTTGTGGGTGGTCTGATTGGTATTATCTTTGGTGTGGCAGGTGTATTGAACTTAGTAAATACTATTATCACCACGATTCTGGCCCGCCGTCATGAATTTGCGACTATGCAGAGTATTGGCATGACAACCAGGCAGTTGACACAGATGATGATTTGGGAGAGCGTTTACTATGCCATTGGCGCATGTATTGTCGGTCTGACTTTATCGGTGGCGCTTGCGCTTACTGTGATGCAAACGCTTGTTGGCGGGTGGTGGTACTTTACTTTCCGCTTTACGCTTGTTCCTGCTGTGACTGCGTGTATTGTATTGTTGGTCGTTGCTGCTATTGTGCCGGCAGTTGCGCTTAAAGTATTCAATAAAGGAAATATTGTTGAAAAACTGCGTGTTGCTGAATAACCGGAAAATTCCGGCGGCCAGCAGCGAGCAGTGATTGCCCGCATTTTGCATGGAAGCCTGACATTATTCTGGCAGATGAGCCAACGGGGAATTTGGAGACCGCACAGCTGCTCTATCAGACTGTCCGTACAGAGGATGGTAAAATTATAAACTGAATATAATATATAACTTTGGATATCCAACAGGAAAAGGCAGTATACGTCCCATTATGGGGCGCATACTGCCTTTTCCTGTTACCTGACAGGAGAGGAGAAACCGTATTCATCCAACATGCTTTTTAATTATACTGTAAATATGTCTTTTTTACTTTAGGAGGAAACTTATGGGAAATGTATATGGTTATGTGCGTATCAGCACAAGGGAACAGAATGAGGACAGGCAGATGGTTGCCCTAAATGAGGTACAAGTGCCGGAAAAGAATATTTACATGGACAAGCAGTCGGGTAAGGATTTTAACCGCCCTATGTACAGGCAGCTTTTAAAAAAGCTGAGACAGGACGATTTGCTTTATATCAAAAGTATTGACCGGTTGGGGAGAAACTATGAGGAGGTGCTGGAACAGTGGCGGCTTCTTACTAAAGAAAAGAAAATTGATATCGTGGTAATTGATATGCCGCTTTTGGATACAAGAAGAGGAAAGGACCTGATGGGGACTTTTTTAAGTGATATTGTGCTGCAGGTGCTTTCTTTTGTGGCGGAAAATGAGAGAAAAAATATCAGACAACGGCAGAGGGAGGGAATTGATGCGGCCAAAGACCGGGGCGTACAGTTTGGGAGGCCGCAGGTACCGCTGCCAGATAACTTTGTACAGATTTATAACCGGTGGGTGGTGGGAGAAATTGGGGGAAGAGAAGCTGCAGAATTGTGCGGAATGCCAATTACCTCTTTTTACAGGAAGGCGAATAAACGCAGAGAAGAGTGTGGATATAGATAAGGCCGGAGAAAAATTTTATTTTAGAAAAGCAGGCAAAATAGTGGATTCACTGATATGGGTTTATATTATGAGTATGCTTGAAACAAATAATGATATTATATATAATGAAAACATAAAGGTCGGCATAAGAAATTAATATAGTAATAAAGGCGGAATGTTATGGGGCGGGAATATGAAAAAAGGGTATATTTGATAACTGGAATTACCGGTTTTATTGGAAGGAAGCTTGCAAAAGATTTGTTATCCGGCAATTTGGACTGCCATAAGGACATCCGGATTATTGGTCTTGGAAGGGACAGAAATAAAATGCCGGCATCCTTTTCAGACAGGGAGCTTTCAGATATTGAATTTATAGAAACGGATTATAGTGATTACAGGCAGATTCTTAAGCACATTGACAGTCAGGTGGATTATGTGATACATTGCGCATCTCCCACAGCTTCTGCATATATGATTTCCAACCCGGTGGAAACGGCGGACTGCATTGTCGCGGGGACTTGCAGTGTGCTTGCGCTTGCGAAGGAACTTTGCATAAAAAGCATGGTATATCTTTCTTCTATGGAAGCATATGGAACGGTAACGGATACTGGAAGGACAGGACATTGTGTTAAAAACACAGGGAATTTCCATGGGAAATTATTGCTCTTGTGATGATGCAGTAAGGGCCATTTTGACCATACTGGAAAAGGGCCGGGACGGGGAAACATATAATGTGGTGAATGAAGCAAATACCATGCGCATCCGGGATATGGCCCAGATGGTGGCTTTACAGGCAGCCGGTGAAAGGTCTGGCGGAAATGTACCAGGAGGTAATACAGGAAATATCCTGTGAAATGTCCTGCCAGGAACGCAGGTAACATGAAACTTAAAAACAGGAGAACAGGGATGTTTGAAATAAAAGGAAAAGTAAATACGGCGCTTTGCTACGCCAATGTGGTGGAAGAGGAAGCGATTGAACAGATAAAAAGAATGTGTGATTATGAATTTACGGCAGGGAGCCGGATAAGGATTATGCCGGATGTCCATGCCGGAAAGGGTTGTACCATTGGAACTACCATGACAGTAACAGATAAGGCAGTTCCCAACATTGTGGGCGTGGATATTGGCTGCGGCATGTATACGGTATGCCTGGGTAAGGCGGATATTGATTTTGAGAAACTGGATGAAGCCGCTCATTTTGTGCCTTCCGGTATGCACATCTGGGAGGGCAGACAGGAGAGATTTGACCTGCAGCGGCTTGCCTGTTACAGAAGCCTGAAAAATACCAAATGGCTGGAGCGCAGCCTTGGGACTTTAGGGGGCGGCAATCATTTTATAGAGGTGGACCAGGCCCAGGATGGCGCCAAATACCTGATTATCCATACGGGCAGCAGAAATCTGGGCAAGCAGACGGCAGAAATTTATCAGCAGCTTGCCATAGACTTAAACAAAGGAAAAGAGACATATTTCCAGCAAAGGGATGAAATCATCAGGACCTATAAGGAACAGGGGAGAAGAAATGAGATTCAGGAGGCATTAAAAGCCATTGCATGGGACAAAAGGGAATCCACTATACCGGAAGATTTGTGTTTTTTATATGGTTCTTATCTGGAAGATTATCTTCACGATGTGGAAATTTGTCAGGAATTTGCAAAACGTAACCGGGAGAAAATTGCGGAGATACTGCTTATGCGGACAGGGCTGGAGGGCGGTGAGGCTTTTCATACCATTCACAATTATATTGATACGGAAGAAATGATATTACGAAAAGGCGCTATTTCCGCCCATAAGGGGGAAAAGGCGCTGATACCCATCAATATGAAGGATGGAAGTGTGCTGGCAAAGGGCCTTGGGAATCCTGAATGGAATTTTTCGGCCCCTCATGGCGCAGGCAGGCTGATGTCAAGAACAAAGGCAAAAAGTGTTTTAAGCATGGAAGAGTATCAGAATATGATGGAGGGGATTTACACTACTTCCGTAAACGAAAAAACACTGGATGAAGCTCCCATGGCATACAAGTCCCTGGCAGATATCATTGATGTGATCAGGGAGTCTGTGGAAGTGATTGACATAATGAAGCCTCTGTATAATTTTAAGGCGGCTGACTGAAATTTTGTATGGTATTAAATAAAGTGCGTAAGTGATTAAAATATGAAAACTTACACACTTTATTTTTATGTAAAACGCAGTATTTTTTTATAAAATCCTTTCCGCTGGACTATATGTCTAATGACAAAACCTTTCCAGCATAGTAAGCTGTAAGTATAAGGGGAACTATTGTCTGATAATAAGCTTTTAAGAGAAACAAGTATCTTTTGCTGCAAGCGATATGTGTAAAGGGAGAAATCGATGGGAATTGTTATTGATTTAAAAATTATTCCGTCACGTATTCATCCGGACAGGTGGAAAAGTGTATATAAAGAAACACTGCAGTTGGTTGAAGCCTATGAATTTATGGACCGGGTGGAGGTTGAGAGGAACGGACTGCAGTACGATTATGCAGAAAGAACAAAGAACAGGGAAAATTTGTTTGGAACGGGGGCGGATGGCTGGCATTGTGTTGGGGACATGCTAACTGGCTGCAATACGGACGACTTTACGCTTTTGGGAGACATTCGGGCTTATTTGTCTAAAGAAACGTGGACAGATAAGGGAGAAGACATTCTGCTGGACGAACTATATGCTCTGGAGCCATTGGGCGCTCCGGCAGGCAGTATCAATATATGGGGAGGCAGTACAAATGGCCAGGACAGTCATATTTACCTGTTGGCGGCCGCCTGTCTGATTGTGGACCGTCTGCCTATGGCAGCGATGGTGTCTGGCAGTATTTCCGCCGGACAGTGCCAACGTGCAGTACGCTGGGCAAACCAGTACCTTTCGGCGCCGGTCCATCTGCCGGATACCGGGTGCAGAGACAGGCTGCTAAAACGTCTCCAAAAATCTTCGCTGCCTAAGGAACGGGTTCTGGAGGCTTTTTATGCACTGACCATTGAGGCAAAGGATAAAGACATGGGTGACTTTTTGAGAAAAGAGTTTAAAGAGGAGGAATACCGGAGGCACTATCAAAAGAGGTTTGACAAATATCATATTGGTCAGAGGGGATTTGTCTGTGCCATGAGGGAATATCTGGAGATGGGGTTTGCTTTTAAAGGATTATGTGAAATAGTGGCAAATGTGCCAGATGGCTGCGGAGTGTATCCGGAGGAATTTCTGCGGCGTGTGATGGAAGCGAAATTACACGTAAAAGATAAAGTGACCGGAGACTTTACCCGCTTTGCCGCATCCATACCGGAGTGCGAAGAGGTGGACGATATTGGAGGGATTATAGAAAAAACCTTAGGACTGCTGTGCGGGGCGGAGAACATGAACGTGAATGCGTATTATCCTCTTGAAAAAATCAGAGCTGACTGCCGGGAAATTTTTGGAAACCGCTGCAATGTGGATGAAACCATTGACCGGCTGCTTGCCGCAGATGGGGAGCAGTCTGCCAGGAAAATGCTGCAGAAACTTTTTTACGATAATGTGGACAGTTTTTTCAGGCAGGATATGCGCTCACAAAAGAAAAAAGGCAGCGCTGGGAGCTTTTATGGAAACAGCGGATATGAAAATACAGATTTACTTTCCGATACACGCCAAAAGAAATATCATATTAATACATACAAGGACTTAAAAAATTATTCTAAAGGCTGTACAATCCGGCCAGAGTTGGATAAAGACTTAACAAAAAATTTCCAGATGATACGATATTTTGCCGAAGCTGAGTTTGAGGAATTCAGAGCCTGGGACAGAATAAAGAGGGAAAACTTTTTTATTAATAACAGTAAATTTCTGCTTTTGCCAAAGGAAGTGTGGGACAGAATTTTTGACAGTGTAATGGATGATATATATATTATCCGGTTTTATGGGATTTTTAATGTAAACTGTTATCAAAGCAGCGGCTATAATTTCTGTAAGAATGTGCTCACGAGTTTACTGGCGATAGACTATTATTGGGATAAGGCAGCAGGCAAAAATAAGCCTGTGGAGTGAAGGGGGAAACGATTGTGGATGAATGGGGATTATATTCAGGGATTGATTTGGTTCGGACAGGCGTCCATTTAAAAAGGCTGATAAAGCAACATGGATATCCGGTGAAGGATATTCAGAAGATGATGAATTTGTCATGTCCCCAGCCGGTGTACCGGTGGTTTAAAGGGCAGGTACTGCCATCAGTAGAACACTTATATGTGTTATCTAAGCTGTTGGATGTTCATATGGAGGAGCTGCTGGTTCCCCAACAGGAACAAGTGTCTGCACATGGCTGTACAAACCCAGGGAAACGGCTGCTATCATACTGGAACATAATGCAGCAGGGCATATAGTAGAGGATGGGCAGATACCAGTCACATTCCGGCATTTGATGATTGAATTGCGGCAGCATACGTATGCGTATCTTGCCGCATTTTTGCTTATGATATATTATGAAACTGTTAAGTATCCCATAGCCCGCCTTCATTATCTGCTGTGCCTATGGAGAAGGGAAGGTAATGGATTGAAGATTACCATCAATGTAGATGAAAATGTCAAAGATATAGAGATTACGGTTTCTTGCGGTAAGCTGACGCCAGAAATTGAAAAACTGCTTGCCACTTTACGGATTTTGGATAAACAACTGATGGCGGTTAAGGAGGGTGAGGTTTTTCTTCTGGATGTTGCCAAGGTGATTTATTTGGAATCAGTGGACAGGAAAACATTTGTCTATACGGGAAATGAAGTTTATGAATCCAGTTTGAAACTATATGAGCTGGAGCAACAGCTCGTTGAATATGGGTTTTTCAGGGCGAGCAAATCCTGCCTGATTCAGCTGCAATATATCAGGTCATTGAAAGCTGATTTGAACAGGAAAATTAAAGTTACTCTGGAAAACGGGGAACAGATTATGGTTTCCAGACAATATGCAGAAGAACTGAAAAAGAAGCTGGGGGTAAAAATATAATATGGAAGAGAGAAAAACGATATTTGATTATGCAGGACAGGTTTTTCAGGTGTTTGGTTTCTCCATGATAGCGCTGAATATATTCTGCCTGCTTTTTGGAGAAGGCGCAAGTGAATTCTCGAAGATGTTTTCTTTGGGAAAAGAGGGACTTAGCGTGCCTACGATGCTGCAGTTTTTTTCGGTGGCGGTATGGGTGGTTTTCTTAAGATTTCTGTTTTTTACGGATGTGATTATCAGAAATATGACCATGCCTTTCCGCAGCATAGGCATGGTGTTTATGATACTTGTGGTTATGGTGGTTTATATACTTGTTTTTGACTGGTTCCCGGCAGATATGTGGGTGTCATGGATTATGTTTTTTGGATGTTTTGCGATTTGTTTTGTTGTCAGCACAGCCGTTACGGTACTAAGAGAACGGATGGAAAACCAGAAAATGGAGGAAGCGCTGGAACGGTTAAAGGCGAAGGGAGATGGGAAGGAATGGAGATGAATAAAACACAGGGAAATGGTCAAAACGGCAGTAAATGCCGGGAGGAAAATTATGTGATTAAAGCATCTGGCATTGTGCAAAGGTTTGGAGAGCGGGAAGTGTTAAAGGGGATTGACCTTGCAATCCGTCCGGGAGAAATTTACGGTCTTTTGGGTCCTTCAGGCGCAGGAAAGACCACACTGATTAGAATATTGACAGGACAGCTGAAGCAGACGGCAGGGGAAGTAATGCTTTTGGGAAAAGATGCCGGAAAAATGGGGAAGACGGTGCAAAGGCTGGGCATGATGATGGATGATTCGGGCTTGTATGAGAGGCTTTCTTGCTATGACAATCTAAAGCTGTTTGCAAGAATTTATGGTGTTATGGATAATAAGATTGACGAAGCGCTGGAAAGGGCGGGGCTAAGGGAATGCAAAAAACGCCCTGTGGCAAAGCTTTCAAAGGGAATGAAGGGGAGACTGTCTTTAGCGAGAGCGATTTTGCATGAGCCGGAAATTCTTTTCCTGGATGAGCCGTCTTGTGGTCTGGACCCGGCAACGGCAGCCCAGATTCATGAACTGATACAAAAGGAGCGGCAAAGGGGAGCGGCTGTATTTTTGACCACCCATAATATGGAGGAAGCCTATAAAATGTGTGACCATGTGGCGCTGCTAAATGAAGGAAAAATCGTAGAATATGGGGAACCAAAGGAAATATGCTGTAAATATAATCATCAGAATCAGCTGCATTTGAGGCTTTATGATGGAACCTGCCTTTGTCTGGCAAATGACAAAGGGGCAGCAGATACTGTGAGGGATTATCTGGCGTCTGAAATGGTGGAGACAATCCATTCCACAGAGCCGAGTCTGGAAACTGTGTTTATGGAACTGACAGGAAGGAGATTGGAATAAATGACAAATATGACTGCAATTTTGCACAAGCAAATTAAGGACACACTAAAAAACAAGGAAATACTGATACAGTTTGTAATGTTTCCAGTACTTACCATAATTATGAAAAATGCAGTCAGTATTCCTGATATGCCGGAAAACTATTTTGTAACTCTGTTTGCCTCCATGTATATCGGTATGGCGCCGCTGGTGAGTATGGCGGCGGTTATCGCAGAGGAGAAGGAAAAAAACACGCTGAAAGCGCTTATGATGTCAGGGGTAAAGCCTTGGGAATATTTTGCGGGAATAGGAATTTATATCTGGTCAGCCTGTATGCTGGGGGCTTTGGTGTTTGAAATGACAGGAGAATATAATGGAACTGCCGGGATTGCTTTTTTGGGAATAATGGCAGTGGGAATTTTGGTTTCCATGCTGATAGGAGCTGCCATTGGGATTGCAAGTACAAGTCAGATGATGGCCACATCCCTGACCGTGCCAGTGATGCTGGTGTTTGCGTTCCTTCCTATGCTTGCAGCCTTCAATAAAACCATAGAGATAATTGCAAGAGTGGCATATTCCCAGCAGATTAATTTGTTAATAGGACAAGTGGAGCATTTAAGTATCAGCTTTGAAAATGTTTTTGTAATCGGTATAAATATGCTTGCAGCTTTTTTATGTTTTGGATATTCCTATAAAAGATGCGGACAGCCTTCCTTTTGAATTTGGAGAATGCGCTGGTTTTTGCTTCCGCGGAATTTCAGACTGATATCATAGAGGTTCTGGTCAAATTCCCCGTCTACCAGAATATCAATATAACGCAGCATTTCATCTGTAACTTCACAGTGGGCGCGGCCCTTTGGGTTTAAAAGGTCAGATTCATAAGTGTATCCTGTGTAACACCAGATGTCTTTCTGCGGAAACCGCTCTTTGCACTGGCGAAGCAGCGGCAGAAGCGCCCTCTGGCTGGAGAGCTCCATAGGTTCTCCGCCTAAGAGGGACAGACCGCTGATATACTTAGGTTCTAAGGACTTTAAGATGACCTCCATGGTTTCTTTTGTAAAGTCTTCGCCATAATCAAAATCCCATGTCATTTCGTTAAAACATCCTTTGCATCTGTGGGTGCAGCCTGATACAAAAAGGCTGGTTCTCACCCCCAGACCATTGGATACATCATAATATTTGATGTTTGCGTATTTCATAATAATCCTCCATGCTGCTAACACCGTCTGTGAACCAAAGACTCTGGCGTTTTATAAGTGCATGACACGCTCTCTGATTTCCTGGGTGCGTCCCTGATTCCAGAATTGGGTTCCGATGTAGCCGCAGGTGCGTCTTGCCACATTCATTTTGCTCTGGTCCTGGTTTTGGCATTTAGGGCATTCCCAAATCAGCTTTCCATGAACATCTTCGATAATATTGATTTCCCCGGTATATCCGCAGACCTGACAGTAGTCGCTTTTGGTATTCAGCTCTGCATACATAATATGGTCATAAATATGCTGTATAACAGATAACACTGCTTCCACATTATCCTGTAAATTGGGAACCTCTACATAGCTGATGGCGCCTCCTGGCGACAGCTCCTGGAACTGGGCTTCAAAGGTGAGCTTGTCAAAGGCATTAATCGGTTCGGTTACATGCACATGATAGCTGTTGGTAATATAGTTTTTGTCAGTGACGCCGGGAATAATCCCAAACCGTTTCTGTAAGCACCGGGAAAATTTGTAAGTGGTGGACTCCAAAGGCGTTCCGTAAAGGCTGAAGGAAATATTTGTTTCTTCCGCCCATTTTTTACAAGTGTCATTTAAATGGTTCATTATTTCTAAGGCAAAAGGCGTTGCTTCCGGGTCGGTGTGGGATTTCCCGGTCATGTAGCGGACGCACTCACATAATCCCGCATAGCCAAGGGAGATAGTGGAGTATCCGCCATAAAGCAGCTTATCTATAGTTTCCCCCTTTTTTAACCTTGCCAGGGCACCGTTTTGCCACAAAATAGGGGCCACATCAGAAGGGGTTCCCTTCAGACGTTCGTGGCGGCACATAAGAGCGCGTCTGCAAAGGACAAGGCGCTCTTCCATGATCTGCCAGAACTTATTCTTATCGCCGCCGCAGGAGCAGGCAATGTCCACAAGATTTAAGGTGACAACGCCCTGATTGAAACGTCCATAAAATTTATACTGCTCGTTCTCGTCTTTATAAACGGTAAGAAAAGAACGACATCCCATACAAGGGTAGCAGTTGCCGTCTTTTAGGTTTTTAATTATTTTTTCGGAGATATAGTCGGGAACCATACGCTTTGCAGTGCATTTGGCGGCAAGCTTTGTCAGTTCCCAGTAGGGGGTTCCCTCTGCAATGTTATCCTCCTCCAGAACATAAATCAGTTTAGGAAAGGCAGGCGTAATATAGACGCCCTGTTCATTTTTTACCCCCTGAATACGCTGTAAGAGCATTTCCCTGATAATCAGCGCAAGGTCATCCCGCGTCTGTCCTTTTGGCGCTTCATTCAGATACATAAATACGGTAACAAAAGGCGCCTGTCCGTTAGTGGTCATCAAGGTGATTACCTGATATTGTATCATCTGTACCCCCTGCTTGATTTCCCGCAGGACACGCATTTCTGCAAGACTTGCAACCAGCTCGTCAGAAGGAGCCATTCCCTGGGCCATTAAGTCCTGACGTACCTCATCTTGGAATTTCTCCCGGCTTACCTGCACAAAGGGAGCAATGTGGGATAAAGTGATACTCTGCCCACCGTACTGACAGCTGGCAATCTGTGCGATCGCCTGGGTTGCGATGTTGCAGGCAGTGGAAAAGCTTCGGGGCTTGTCAATCATAGTCTCACTGATAATTGTGCCATTTTGGAGCATATCCTCCAGATTTACCAGACAGCAGTTGTGCATGTGCTGGGCAAAGTAATCTGCATCATGAAAGTGAATCAGTCCCTGCTCATGGGCATCCACAATATCGGGAGGAAGGAGGAAACGACGGGTGATATCTTTGCTGACCTCCCCTGCCATATAGTCCCGCTGCACGCTGTTGACAATGGGGTTTTTATTGGAATTTTCCTGCAGGACTTCTTCATTGTTGCACTCTAACAGGGATAAAATCTGTTCATCTGTGGAATTGGATTTGCGGACCAGTTCTCTTTTATAACGGTAAGTGATGTAGTTGGCCGCCAGTTTGTAGGTTTTCTGTTTCATGATTTCTTCTTCAACCATATCCTGGATTTCTTCTACATTGGGGCTGTACTTTAGCCTGGAACACAGGCGGGTTACGTTTTCCACCACAACATCAATCTGCCCATCGCTTAAACGCTGGTTTTCCTCAACGCTTGTGTTGGCTTTTCTAACAGCATCTTCTATTTTTACCGCATCAAAAGTGACTTCAATTCCGCTTCTTTTGATAATATTCATGTGAAACATCTCCTTCTGCTTTGTTGCTATATACCTATATATAGTGTGTGCCCTATCTTTAAGGGGCGTATTTAGTATTATAGCGTACCCATAAAAATAATCAAGTAGGTTAGGTTACGGAACAAAAGAAAAAATAAATTAGTTGTAATTTTTAATCAATTTGAAGCGACTGAAAAGACACTTATACTATGATTAATGGCTAATTATGACAAAAAATACCAAAAAACCTTATTTGGGTGATTTATTGGTAAACAGCTAAAGAGCATGTTAAAATAACTACCAGAGAGAAATGTTTGTAACAGTGAAGGCGCCTGGGGTGTTATAAAAGATTCTCCCGCATAAGGAATTAAGTTACAAAGGTGGTGATAACATGCTGCGTATTGGGGTGTGCGACAATGTAAAGGATTGTGTGGAAGAAGTTGCGGCGGGTATTGAGGGCTGGGCGCTAAGCAGGAATATGAATGTTCAGATAGTAAAATTTGAAAGCGGGGAGGAAATATTATTTGACTTGGAGAATGCAGGGGATTTTGCGGCAGTTTTTATGGATATTGAATTAAGCGGAATAAATGGGCTGGAGACAGCGGCAAAAATCCGGAAACAGAACCGGCTGGTAAGTATTGTGTTTGTATCAGGCCAAAAGAGATATTTTAACCAGATGTTTGAGATTTTTCCTTTTCAGTACATAGAAAAACCGGTAAAAAAGCCGAAGGTTTGCGAGGCGCTTGACCATATACTGGAGGAACAGCGGCTTTTGTATGAAAGCTTTTCCTTTAGATATAACCGTAAAACGTTTAATATCTGTCTGGGGGAAGTCCTTTATTTTGTAAGTGATAAGCGGAGAATACGGGTTTTTATGGAGGATGGCAGAGAGTATGTTTTTTATGAAAAGCTGGATGTGCTTGAAAAAAAACTGTCTGCCTACAATAATCGTTTTTTGCGGATTCATAAATCTTATCTTGTAAACAATGGGCAGATTGAGCAGTCCTACGCAAAGTCCGTAACTATGCGCAATGGCCATGTGCTTCCGGTAAGCAGGGAAAGAAAATGGGTGATTGGTCAAAAAATTACATCGGCAGGCACTATTTGTTACAAAGTCAGGAACGATGGGTAAAAGCATATATAATGGTAAGTGTTCTGAAAAAGAAATCTATTTATTCTCTTGTATGGGCAGGGTTTTCCCTGCCTGTTGTCTGTGCCTGAATCTGATTAAAATTATTAATATTTTGTAAAAAAATCGAAAAACTATAATTGTTTAGATAAATCATTTTGGCGGTTGGTTTTCGAACGAACCTTCTTTCTATACAATAATTTTTGGACTTTTATTCCAGAGCGTAACTGAAAAATGATTCCCGTAACGCATTTTTCAAATACGCTCAAAGACGGGAGGATGCGGCTTGAAAGTAGATTATAAAGACCTGGGAATAAGAATAAAAAAGAAAAGGGAGGAAATGAGGATGTCTCAGGCGGAGCTAGCATCTTTAGCAGAACTTTCAACACAACATATAAGTAACGTTGAAAATGCAAGAAGCAGGGTAGGACTTGAAAAGCTGGTGGCAATAGCCAATGTGCTCAACTGCTCTGTGGATGAACTGCTGTGCGGCAGCCTGAAGGCAGGGTGCAGATCCATATACAGTGACGAGGTGGCAGAGATTATCGAAGATTTTTCAGATGCAGAAATGCGTGTGCTTCCAGTGTTTTTGAGGAATCTGGATGATATGTACAGTATGCTTAAACGTACACTGGATGAAAATAGGAATGAATAAAAGGGAAAGCCTGCAGGAATTATTATTCTTGCGGGCTTCCCTATTAGGTGGTTTACGTAAGGACCAGCCTCACCTTATGATAAATAATATTACCTGAAGCGTGTTATATTGGCGCCCTGTTGCAGGCGCTGCCTGCCATATGCGGGGGATAAAAATGATTTTTGGCACGCACGAAAGATAAGGGGTGGCGGGATGCTGAGTATAGCAATATGTGATGAACAAAAGCGGTATGCAGAGGACCTGGAATGGTGTATTGACGTATGGGCTGTCAATTCAGGAATTAATGTGAGAATCAAAAAGTTTCATGACAGCCTGTCTCTTTTATCTGAGGAAAAGGGGATGTTTGACCTTTTGTTTTTGGATATTGAGAAGGGAAACGTAAATGGTTTGGAAATAGCGGCAAAAATCAGGGAAACAGACTATATTACGTCCATTGTTTTTATGTCAAGACATGATGATTTTTATAAAGAAGCATATAATCTGCACCCCTTTCACTTCCTGCACAAACCCATAAGCCCGGCAAAAATAGAAGAAACCCTGGACGCGTATATGAAATTAAGGCATCAGGATATTGAGCTTTTTACTTTCGTGATTAACAAGGCCCGGTATAACTTGAGGCTGAACGATATTGTTTACTTTTACAGTGAGCGCAGGCATGTAAATGCGGTCTGTGTGGATAAGAAATATTCTTTTTACGGGAAACTGGGAGATGTGCAGAGTAAGCTGGAAGAAAAGACTACCCGTTTTCTGCGGATTCACCAGTCTTTTCTGGTAAACATGAAGTTTGTAAAAGAGTATCACTATAATGAACTGGTGATGTATACAGGAGAAGCTCTGTATATCAGTAAGGAGAACCGGAAGAAAATGCGCGATATCCACATCAGGCTGCTTGAGTAAAGCATGTCCGCCTGATGTTGCCTGGAGAATAAATGAAAGCGAAGGAGAAAAACTACTTGTATGGAAATCCTATGCAGGTAGTCTTTTTGTTGTGATATTTATTCTTGTGTGTTAGAATAAATACTGGTACACAGTTTGCTTATGC
>CAMUHA010000057.1 GCA_947088515.1 uncultured bacterium | reverse complement strand
ACAAAAAGCGGACGGGTGGGATATACCAATCTGACCATAGGACGCCTGACCATGCGCAATCTGGCGGACAACAAGCGAAAGAGCGCGGTGACGATTGCTTCAATGGCAATTACGGGGGTGCTGATTATGGTGGTTGCGACAATCCTCTCCTGCGCAACGCCCAGGCAGTGTGCAGACAACTCGGTTTTGGGAGCGTATGAAATTTCGCCGATCATTGAAGAGAATAATAAGGAGCGCCCCGAACGGTCTTGGAGCAAAATTCAGCAGAACAATCCGTTAAACGAATCGCTCATGGCACAGATTGAGCGGCTTGATGGTGTAGAGAGGGTAGATGTTTTCAGTAGGCTGCGCATAACGACGGACGTGATGGGTGAGGACTGGAATTACCTCAACGGTGTCCCCGAGGAGTATGCAGAGGAGCTTGAGCGGAATATTATAAAAGGAAAGGCGACTTATGAGGAGTTAAAGTCGGGCGATAAGGTGATTATAGACACTGTCCTGACTTATTGGTATCCGGAGCTGGACGTCGGGACGAAGGTGAACTTAACAATTCATGACGGGGAGCGTTCGTTTGAAAAAGAAGTTGAGATTGTGGCAATCGGAAATTACAGGGGCGGACTACAGAACTATTCGTATTTTAATATGGCAAAGGAGGCGGTCGACGCGTTGAGCGATTACAATTCTTCCGGCTATTTTCATGTGATTGCGGACGAGAAGTATGATGCGGCATTGGCGCAGTCGCTTGAGGAGCTTGTCCTCTCTTCGGGAACGCTTAAGATGCGCACGTGGCAGCAGCAGTATGTGTATTGGAAAACCACCATGGCAATGGTGGGCGGCGCAGGCTGTGTCTTCCTTGGCATTTTAGGGGCAATCAGCGTGATGAATCTGGTCAATACCATGATTAACAGCGTCCATGTGCGCAGGAAGGAGCTGGGCATGATGCAGGCAATCGGCATGTCCGACAGACAGCTTGTGAAAATGTTACAGCAGGAGGGATTGTTTTATACACTCGGCACACTTGCGGTTGCCGTAGGGGCAGGCAGTCTGATAGGGTACCCTGTTTTTCTGCACGCAAAAGCGGAAAAAATGTTTGAGATTACGACGTACCATTATCCGTTTACGGCGGCGGTGGTTGTGTCTGTGACGCTCTTGGCAGTGCAGGCGCTCCTTTCGTTTGCGATTGCAAAGTCGGTGCGCAAAGATGCACTGATTGACAGGGTGCGGTTTCATGAATAAAAGTTTCATCTGATTTTATGGATGAATTGAATGGAATTGCGCGCAAGGCTGTGATATAATTTGGAATATTGAGGTTAATATAGACTCTTTGGGAACATATAAAGTTATTATACAAGCCCAAAATCACACAGGCAGTTTTTGGATAGAACCCCAAAAATGATTTTATGTATATGAAAGTCAATCTTTTATATTGATTATCTGAAAGCGGAATGAATTATTGTAAAAGCATTTTGGGAATTACGTTCTTGGACTGCCTGTTGAAAAGACTGAAATTGGTGAAGAATCGCAGATATGGATGAAAGGATAATTTGTGGATGGAAGAGCAACATATGGATTTGTTTGAAACGGCTGATATTGTAATTTATATCAAGGGCAAGGGAGTTGTTGTAAAAGAAAAATCGCTGTTAGCGTATGATATGATCAGTAAAAAGGTAGTGGCTGTAGGAAACGATGCGGAAGATATGATTAAGAATCCGCAGGAGAATATTAAGGTCATATCCCCATTGCGCAGGGGGATGATCGCAGATTATGTGGCAGCAGTAGAATTGCTGCGTTTTCTTTTAATAAAGGCATGGGGCAAAAAGCCGCTTATCAAACAACCTGTTTCCCTGTGCGTTCCAAAAGAAATTACAGACGTAGAGAAGAAAGCATTTTTAGATGCTTTGTATCAGTCAGGCGCAAAAGAACTTTTTATCACGGATATCCCTATGGAACAACTGTTAAGGGAACTGCCCAATTTGCCAAAGAACTGGCAGAACGTGAAAACTTTTATCAGCATCACAAAGGAAAAACCGGAATGCTATATTGCGGAACAAATAGAAGAGATGCTTCGATATGCCAGTCAGGAAGGCATAGCAAGAGAAAGGGTAAAAGAGATCTTTTTCGAGAAAGTGGAAGCGAAGTAACTGGCGCAGGGCGCTCATTTGGAAAAAAGAAATTTTACTTCTTTTGCCTTTTCTTCAATACCAATTTAAAAAGCAAACGGGCAATTCCGCCACATATGGAAATCAGAAACCCCTCCTTTACCAGTATGCTGCCAGTCTCCATGTTTATGGCATATTGTATTTGTAACTCTAATGGCGCCAGGACGAATCCTGGTATCAGAAATTCAGGAATGCTATCAAATTTCGGCGGATTGTGCAAGGCGGGATTTAAGGATATTAGAAAGTAAAGGATTGCTGCAGAGAACACATGGCGGCGCCATTGCAGTTAATCCAAAAGAAATTTATCCCACGCCGACATATAATCCAATAGATATAAAAGAAATACAGACTGATTATCTGACAGTTGCCCAAAAAGCAATCGGATATATTCAAAACAAGGATGTCATTTATATTACCACATCTTTAGTCGGATATTATATGGCTGAAAATCTGCCGGAAGATGTAACCGCTACAGTATTGACAAATTCCGTTACCATTGCAGAAGTATTGCGGAAAAAAATAAATATATCCGTTATATTGTTGGGCGGTGAAATGTCCCATCGTGGTCACTGCCATGATTTTTATACCATTCAAATGGTAAAAAATATCCGCATGGATAAAGCGTTTTTATCGCATGCGGCATTGTCTTTTGATTTTGGAGCCTCCATTCATGATCCCGCCGGTGTGGAATTTGGAAAAGCTGTTATGAAGAACAGCGGAATGAATATTGGGCTATACCCGTCTAAGAAGATCGGAAAAAATTCCATCCATTCTGTATGTCAGATAAAAGATTACGATTTACTGATTACGGATGATAATGTATCTGAGGATTTTCTGATACAAGTCAAAGAACTTGGAGTTGCGATAGAAACAGTTCATTTGAAGGGAGTATGAAAAATGTATTGTATATTAGTGACAGGTATTCCGGCAGCAGGTAAAAGCACTATGGCAGAGGTCCTATCAGAAAGGTTGAAACTTCCTGTTATTTCAAAGGATACCGTAAAAGAATTGCTGTTTGACAATGTTGGTTTTCAGTCAAGAGCAGAAAAAGTAAAACTCGGAATTACCGGTATGGAGATTATGTATTATGTAGCAGGTCGGCTTATGAAAGCAGGACAACCTTTTATCTTGGAGAATAATTTTGAATATTCATCAGAACAAGGAATGAAAAGTCTTCTGGAAAAATATCAATATTCCGCATTGACCATTACCTTAACAGGTGATTACAAAGTGATTTACCAGCGTTTTCTGGAACGGGAAAACAGCCCTGACAGGCACAGAGGGCATGTAGTGAATGACTGTTATCCGGAAAAGAAAGAGAATAATCTGAAAACCATAAAAGCAAAAACTATTTCTTATGAAAATTTTGTTTGTGGAATAGAAAAGAGGGGATTTGATGCCTTTTGCGTTGATGGCAGACAAATCAAAGTTGACACAACAGATTTTTCAAAAATTAATATGGAAGAGTTATTTTCACAGATTAAGGCATGGAAAGAGGAAATCCTGCATGGCTGACAGCCGTTTATTTTCAGGATTGGCGATTAATTATGGCGATAAATGGTTGAGCTACTTTATGGAACGCTGCTAAACTGTAAGAAAAAAGACAGGATGCACAGCTTGCGAGAATGTTGAAAGCATTACTCCCTAACGAATGGATTTCTGTCAACTTAAATGAAAGTAACAAATATAAAATGAACAAATAAGGTGCAAATCCTATTGAACGAATAGGGCTTGCACCTTTCTTTTTTCTTAGATTATTTCAATCTGCGAAGCGTAACAGGCAGAAATCCACACCTTTTAATGACAATAAAAGCAGTAGCCAGTGGCTAATCTGCTTATCATTATACTTTCGGTAATGTAATTTGTCAACTAATTATAATTTTTTAGGCAATTAAAGTAATTTGGCGACAATTTCTATTTAAAATTGTCTAAAAGATAATTTAAATTCATGAAATTAAATTATTGCGGGTCAAAAAAGTGGTCAGGAGGAAATGAAAAATGCCAAGACGTGGAGAAAATATCAGAAAAAGAAAAGATGGACGCTGGGAAGGCAGATATTATGCGCCTGAACCCTGCTCCGGCAAGAAGATCAGTCATTCTATTTATGCAAAAACTTACAGGGAAGTAAAAGAAAAATTATTGGAAGCAAAGAGCGAGGCATTTAAGGCGGCAGAAAAAAGAGAGGGTTTATCAGTAATTAATTTTGACATAGTGGCGGAGGAATGGATTGCCGGAATAGAGAATGTAAAAAAATATTCAACTTATATTAAATACCGTTCTATATATGAAAAATATATTCAAAAAAAGTTATTGGATATTCCCATTTCAGATTTGGATGAAAGTATTCTTGCAAATGTTTTTTTGGATAATGCAGAGAAAGAGCTATCAGACAGTATCCAAAAAAGTATTCTCTGTGTGCTCAATCAGATACTTTCTTATGCTTCCTCTCACTATCATACGGATTTTTCCAGATGCTCCCGGAAAAAGTTAAAAAGTAAGAAAAGAAAGGCAGAGGCGTTAAATCAGACAGAACAGGTTAAATTGCTTAAGTATTTATACGATGAAATGGATATTCATAAGCTGGGAATTGTAATATGTATTTCCACAGGTCTTCGTCTGGGGGAAATTTGTTCTCTAAAATGGGAAGACATTGATTTTGAAAGAAAAGTTTTGTATGTCAACCGGACGGTCCAGCGGATTGCTGTGGAAGGGCACAGTACAAAAACCGCTCTTATGGAAAGTGACCCTAAGAGTATTTTTTCCAGAAGGGAAATTCCCTTATCCAATGAGATTGTCAAGCTGATTTTTCCTTATTTTGATGGCTCTGATAATTATGTAATTAATTATGAAAGACCTATGGAGCCAAGGACATATCAGATAAAATTCCAGAAATATTTACGGATGGCCGGTGTGGAACGGAAAAACTTCCATATACTCCGTCACACCTTTGCTACAAATTGTATAAATAATGGAACTGATATTAAAAGTTTAAGTGAAATCTTGGGACATTCAGATGTGAAGATTACTTTAAACCGTTATGTTCATCCGACACTGGAAACCAAACGGCAGCATATGAATTCACTGTCTGCCATTTATGGTCAGTTTGTGGGTCAATAGTTCCTGTTTTCTGCTTGATAAAGGAACTATTGAACACGTTTCGCAGATTGAAATAATCTGCGAATAATCAGGCTATGGTATTAGTGTGTACGCTTAATGTGAAAGTTATACCTCAAAAATGTTTTAAAGAAAAGGGCTGATAACATGAAAAAAAATGAAAAGAAACAAAAATCAAAAATATGGTTGTTTTTATTTACATCTTTTGTGGTGATGTTTGTGGTGGGAGGAATTTCCACATTTACCGGCGCTCTTAGCAGAAAAAAAGCAAACGATACTTATGGACAGATGCAGACCGCTGTAAATGATGTCCAGATGCAGGAGGATGACATATTAGCGGGCGGAACGGAAGTTGCATGGGAAGACAAGGCGAAAAGTGTCTTTACGGATGGCTCTGGAGAAAAGCAGGGGGCGTCTAACGAAGGAAAAACGGAAACTGGAGCAGAAGACGATGGCGCATTGATTGAAGTTAAGATTAAAAAAGAAAAGACGAAACCATCCCCGAAACCAGGAGAGACTGTTTCGGGGAAAAAGCTGGACTGGGATGCGCTACGTGAAGAATGTGCAGATATTTATGCCTGGATTAGTGTGCCGGGAACCACAGTGGATTATCCAATCGTACAGCATCCTACAAGCAATGCGTATTACCTTAACCACAATATGGACGGTTCAAAGGGGTACCCAGGCTGTATTTACACAGAAAATTATAATAAGAAGGATTTTTCGGACTTACACACTGTGATATATGGACACAATCTGAAGGACAAAACCATGTTTTCAACCCTTCATAATTTTGAGAAGAAAAAACTGGTAACAGAGCCTCACTATATTTATGTGTATACGCAGGAGGATGTATTTACTTATGAAATTTTTGCAGTGTATGAATATCCGGCCATTCATCTTCTGGCCAATTATGATTTGACAAATGAGTATGTGTATGAGCAGTACATTAAAGATATTTTCAATATAGATAATACAGACGCAAGAATAGCCAATATACGACATGATATTGAAGTTACAAGTAAGGATAAAATTATTACCTTGTCAACATGCACCTCTGACCATGATGCGAGCCTGCGTTTTCTGGTGGTGGGCGTTTTGCAGAATTCATAGAAATGAGGGACTTCCATGCTGGATAAAGAGGAAACCATTGAGAAGAAAAAGGTTGGAATTGGCGCAGTGACGGCGCTGACAATTTTTGCAATTGTTCTGGTGGTTCTGGGGATTGTTCTTGTGATGAGGATGATTGGAAAAGAGAATCTGGCTATGGCGGTGGCGGGAACAGGAACGGAGGAGACGGAAACAGATATTGGAGAAGAAGATGAAGGCCTTAAGGAAAACCAGATTCTTTACCATGACCAGATTTACACACTAAATTCCGACCTTATCACAATTCTCATAATGGGAATTGATAAAGAAACGGTTAAGACCGTTGGAGGACAAAGCTGGAGCGCAGAAGATGCGGATGAATTTGGGGGAGGGCAGGCAGACGCCTTGTTTTTAGCCCTTATAAATCCTCATGATAAAAATGTTTATGTGATTGCTATCAACCGAAATTCCATGGTTGATGTGGATGTGTTTGATAAAGATGGAAATTATCAGGGGGTGTTTACCAAGCAGGTGGCTTTACAGCATGGATATGGAGATGGCAGAGAGGAAAGCTGTCTGCGGCAGGTAAAGACAGTTTCTCGAATGTTTCATAATATTCCAATTCATGCTTATGCTTCAATCAGCATGGACGCCATACCGGAGTTAAATGACGCGCTGGGAGGAATTACCGTGGAGGTGTTGGACGACATTATTTATCCGGAATATGATATGGACCTTCATCAGGGAGATATAGTCACTTTAATGGGAGAAAAGGCTTACTGGTATGTGCGCCTGCGCAATGAAAATGTGTTTAACTCCAATGAACTGCGTCTGCAGAGACAAAAACAGTATCTGACTACTTTTGCTGCGGAGGTAAAAAACCAGGCGGCAGCAGATATCAGGACAGCAGTTAAGCTCTATCAGACAGTACAGAAATATATGGTAACAGATATTGATTTAAACAGCTTTACTTACCTTGCTACTGAAGCGCTGGACTATGCGTTTGATGTGGAAAATTTGTATTCCCTGCAGGGAGAAGTAGTTCAGGGTAATTTATTCGAAGAGTTTTATATAGACGATGACGCCCTGCAGGAACTAATTGTAAAGCTGTTTTATGAACCGGAAGAAAATTCCCCAAATTAAGTATTAAATCTGGAAACCACAATCCAGATTTGATATAGACCACATGAGATGTAGGAAAGGAGGAAGTATTGATATGAAGAAAAAAGTATTGGCTTTATTGTCTGCATTGACAATTATGGCAACAGGTTCTATGACTGCATTTGCAGCCAGCCCTACTGTACCAGGTACAGAAGCTCCGGCGCCGGGACAGGTGGTTTCCACCACTGTTACTGAAATGAAAACAGCTACAGAATATACTTCTGTAACACAGGTTTCAGATGGATTTTCTGTAACTACAGTAACACAGACTGTCATCCAGTCAGTTGCAGTAACGGTACAGAATACGCTGCTTAATAACCTGTCAAACATTGGCGCAACATTTGCTTCAGCAGCAAACAGCGGAAGCGCGAAGATTGCAGCTAGCAGCTACAGCAATATTGCAGCAGCAGCGGAAGATTCCACTAAGAGAGTTACTGCTTCTGTTCTTTCAGTAGTAGATGTGAATGCTGAAACAGCTACAAAGGCAGCAAACGGCAACTATGTAGTAACTATGAATATTTCAAGTATTTTAAGTACAGATGCGATTGCTGTTCTTCACCACAACGGCAGCGTATGGGAAACCATTATCCCTACAAACGTGTCAAACGGTTCCGTAACATTTGAAACTGCAAGCCTCTCACCTATCAGTATTGTTAAGCTTGAAGTTGAGAACCTTACAATGGCTCCCAAAACAGGCGAAGCAATGGCAATGATGGCAGTAGTGATGCTGGTTGGTCTTGCAGGTGTAATTTTCTGCGGAAAGAAATATTTTGGATAATATTTGGATTAGCAATTAATAAATAAGATCTTATTTTATTCCGAACATCATGTGGTTGATATAGGAACACAGAAACCCGGCAGGGCTTCCGGCTTTTGCCGGGTGGCTGTAAAAAACATTGGAACGGACGCTAATGAAAAAAGTTCTTTTTGTAACAACAATTAGTGGCTTTTTGCCACAGTTTGAAAAAAATGACGTAAAGCTGCTTAAGGAGATGGGATGTGAAATACATTACGCATCCAATTTTAAGAACCCTGTATATGCCTTTGACAGAAAGGAATTAAAAAAACAGGGTGTGATTCTGCATCATATTGATATCGCCAAAAGTCCTGCAAGAATCCGGGAAAATATCGCAGCCATCAGGCAGCTGAAAATTATCATAGACAAAAATAAAATTGATATGATTCATTGCCATAATCCTATGGGGGGCGTGGCCGGGCGGGTGGCGGCACAAGTCAGCAGGCGGAAACCCTATGTGATATATACAGCTCATGGATTTCATTTTTATAAAGGAGCGCCGGTTTTAAACTGGTTGTTGTTTTACCCGGCAGAGCGTTTTCTGTCTGGATTTACCAATCAGATTATTACTGTTAACAGAGAGGATTATTTACAGGCAAAAAAATTCCGTTTAAGAAAAGGCGGAAGCGTGGCCCAGATACATAGTGTAGGTGTAAGCCAGGATAGATTTAAACCAGATAAGAAGCTGGGAGAAAAAAAGCGTATCAGCCTGGAAATCCCACCTGATGCTTTCCATATTGTGACAGCGGCAGAACTAAATGCCAACAAAAACCAAAAGGTAATAATAGAAGCGATTGCCCGGCTTTCAAATGAAAACATTTATTACAGTATTTGCGGAAAGGGCATCAATGAAAAAGAACTAAAGACACTGATTGAAAAAAAACATTTGGAAAAACAAGTACGACTCTTGGGGTACCGGACAGATATGGAAGAAATTCTCCAGTGTGCGGACTGCTTTGCATTTCCATCTCACCGGGAGGGACTTGGAATTGCCGCTATAGAAGCGCTGCTTTGCGGGGTGCCTCTGATAGCAGCTGACAATCGGGGAACCAGAGAGTATGCCATAAACGGTGGCAACAGTATTGTCTGTAAATCAAACAGTGTGGAAGATTTTAAAAATGCAATTTATCTTTTTTGTTCCGATAAGACCATGCACAGCCGGACGGCATCTTTATGCAGGGCATCGGCAGAGAAGTTTACCATAAATGAAGTGGAAAAAACAATGAAAGAGATATACAAAAAAGCGTTAATTTCTTTGTAGGGGATTTATTATGAAGCAGCCATTAGTTTCCGTCATTATGGGAGTATATAATCAGTGGGATGAAAAAGTTTTAAAGGATGCGGTTAATTCCATACTAAAACAAACTCTTAGGGACTTTGAGTTTATCATATGGGATGATGGTTCTTATCCGGAGGCAGCAAAAATTGTACATAATTTGACCAGGCTGGATGAGAGAATTATTGTAGCCGGAAAAGATGAAAACAGAGGTCTTGCATTTTCCTTAAATGAATGTATCCGTCTTGCAAAAGGGAAATATATTGCCCGGATGGATGCGGATGATATTTCTCTTCCCTGTCGTCTGGAAAAACAGGTTGATTTTTTGGAAAAACATACGGAATACGGGTGGTGTGGCACTAATACGGACTTATTTGACGAAAACGGCGTCTGGGGATTCCGACCGATGCCGGAGATACCGCAAATGATAGATTACTTTCATTATTCCCCTTATATTCATCCTTCTGTCATGTTCCGCTCCCTGCTTTTTGATGAAGACAATGGGTATCTTGCCACACAGGAAACACTTCGCTGTGAGGACTATGAGATATTTATGAACCTTGTGGAGCGGGGACAGAAGGGATACAATCTGCAGGAAACATTGTTCAGGTATAGGGAAACAAGAGATTCTTACCGGAAAAGAAAAGTGCGTTTCCGTATCAATGAGGCCAAAACCAGATATCGTAATTACCGGAAATTAAACATTCTTTTTCCGGTAGGGTGGATATATGTACTCCGTCCCATTTTGGCGTGTCTGATACCACCAGTAGTTTTGGAGTGGCTGAAAAGAACGGAAGGCATCAGTTTTATGAAACAGGGAGAAAGGATAAAGGAGAGAGGGATTGGACAGCAGAAAGGAACTTACTCTGCGTTTGGAACAATACAAAACCATACTGAAGCGTAATCCATGCCACTTGGAAACATTGGAAAGATGTTTGGGAGAACAGGAGAATTTAACGGATTATGAGAAGATTTTTTTACATATATATGCACCGGTTGTGACATCCTACGCGGAATGGGTGCTGGACGAAGCGGCAGCTTTAGGAAAAAAGCGCTTATATTTTCTTGCAAGGGATGGTTGGCTCCTTCAAAGTGTGGCGGAGGTACTTGCGGAAGAAGCGGGATATTGTTTTGACATGAAATATCTGAAAATATCCCGCTATTCCCTCCGTATGGCAGAATATGGACTGCTGGGAGATAAGTGTCTTGACATGATATGTGTGGGAGGAATTGACATTTCTTTTCAGAAAATTATGAAACGCGCAGCCCTTACAGAGGAAGAAGCCCTCCATGTGGCAGAAGTTGCCGGATGGAAGGAAAAGCGCCAGATTCCGCTTAACTATACACAGATACAGAATTTAAAAAATACATTAAGAGAAACAAGGGTATTTTTGGAATATGTAAACAGACATTCCAAAGAGAGCTATGACAATACCATCGGTTACTTACGGCAGGAAGGGATGATGGAAGCAGTGCCCTATGGGCTGGTAGACAGCGGCTGGGTAGGAACCATCCAAAGGAGCCTCCAGCATCTGGTATCTCATGCCCTTGGAAGAGAAAAGGAAATGGATGGTTTCTATTTCGGCTTGTATGAATTGCCGAAGGAGGTCCGGGCGGAGAAGTATCATGGATATTATATTGTCCCGAATAGAAAGATAAAAAGAAAGACAAGATTTTCCATCTGTCTTTTTGAAACTTTATTTTCTTCTCCTGATGGAATGACATTGGGATATGAAAAGAACAGGGACGGATATTTTTCTATAGAAAGCAAAAATAAAAATCCAAACGGAAATATAATCAGACAAAATAAAAAAATGTCAGATTTATATGCTGCAATTTACAGGGAAATTTCTCATACAAAATCCTGTATAAACAGGGAACAGTCTTTAATCAGAAACATTTTGTCCGCTTTTAGAAAAAAAGACTGTTTTGTGGAACAGCTTTTGATGCGCAGTATGGGAATACCCACCAGACTGGAAGCACAGCTGCTTGGAAATTTGCTGTTTTGTGATGATGTGCTTGAACTGCAGATGCAGAAAGTTGCTGTGGACTGGAACATGGAAGAAATACAGAAGCAGAGATTTGTAAACAAGCTGTTGATTAAGCTTAACAGAAAAAAGGGAACATTACATGAAAGTGGATGGCCCGAAGGAAGTATCACAAAAGCCGGAGGAGACATTGCGGGAAACCTAAGGCAAGAGCGGATGTATAAATATTTTATGTATATCAGAAAGGCCTTATGAAAAGATTCTTAAGAAAAAAAGAAGAAATAAAACAATATTTATTTGTTATCAGTGAGCTGACTGCCAGGGAAATCAAGCGTAAATATGCCCGCAGTTCCCTTGGAATTATATGGAGTGTACTAAATCCACTGCTTACTATGGTGGTAATGTCACTTATTTTTTCAACAATGTTTAAAAGGTCAATTGAAAATTTCCCCATTTATTATCTGACAGGGCAAATCTTCTGGACATTGTTCAGTACAGGTACCAATGCCTCCATGACGGCGCTGGTGGACAATAAAAGTCTTCTGATTAAGGCAAAGCTGCCCAAACAGACTTTTATCCTGTCAAGAATTTACACATCGCTGGTCAATTTTGGCTATACCTGTATTGCCTATGTGATGATGCTGGTGGTGTTCCGCATTAAGCCAGGCTGGACCATGCTTCTAATTCTGGCGGACGTTGCTTATGGACTGGTTTTTTCCATGGGAATTGGATATATGTTGGCAGTTGCCTATGTATTTTTTGCGGATATTAAATATTTGTATTCGGTGCTTCTGACGCTTTGGATGTATTTATCCGCTATCTTTTATCCGGTCAGCGGACTTGCAGATTCTATGCGGACAGTGATAGAGTGCAATCCAGTGTATGTGATGATTGATTTTGCAAGAAAATGTGTGATGTATGGCCAGGTTCCCGACTCTATGATGTGGATAAAGTTAAGCTGCTGGAGCTTCGGAAGCCTTGCAGCGGGAATCCTGGTTTTTAAATTAAAGGAAAATCAGGTAATGCAGAAGCTATGACAATGGGGCTTCCCAATTTTCGATTGGAGCAGTATCGCAAGTATGACTTGCGATATGCAGGGGTATAAAGAAATGAAAAAGTGCAAAAAACTGCCGGTTCTGGTGATGGTGTTCTTTTGGGGCATTGTAGTGGGAGGGCCCCTGCAGGTGTTTGCAGCAGATGCGTCTGTCACTTTTGGCTCTAATTGGTATGAATGGGAGGAAGGAGAAATCTTTCCTGTAGGCGTGTATATTAATGGAGAGAGTGGAATTGGCAAATATGAGGTGACAATTCAATACGATACCCGGCATATGGAATATGTAGATGGCGCTGTGGAAGCAGATATAGAAAACGGGCTCCTGACTCTTGCTGGGACGGGAACGGATGACAATATCAAATACTGGCTCCGGTTCCGTGCCATTAATACGGGGGAAGCTTCCCTTACGGTTGCCGGAGCTTTTATTTATCCGGCAGATATCCCTGAGGGAGAAGAGGAGAGAGAGGCTTTTCGAATTACACAGATGAGCAGCGCTCCTGTCCGCATTAGTGGAAATGATACAGGGGAAGAAGGCGATGCAGCAGAAGAGGCGCAGCCAGCAGTTTTGGCGCAGCCAGAGGATTTAGAGCATACACCAAAAACTTCGGAAGGATGGGGATTAGAAGCAGCCGCGGGTCCCCCCATGGAAAATCAGGCGGATAGACTGAAGGAAGTCATTATACCTGCCAAAGAGAGAAAGACCTCTGTTTTTTATAACGTATATGTGGTTTTAATACTCGCAGTAATTTTTTTAGTGGTATCTGTGGAACTGGTGGTTTTTGGAATCAGAAAACTTTTGAAAAGGGGAAAAAAAACAAAGATATCTGGAGAAAAACGCAGAAGGAGAGAAGATATCCCGATAATGGATTTTGATATTGAACTGGAAAATGATGACTGGGATTATCCGTACTGCGAAGAAGAAGGTGATGAATGGAATTTTATCACCTATAACCCGGAAGAAGAGGATGAAGAACAAGAAGAGCTTCTGTTGCCAAACGCAACAGATGATGAGAAGAGGAAAGCAGTTATCCGGGTAGAGGATGTTACTATGGAATTTCATCTTTCTTCCAGCAATCCTTCAGGACTTAAGGATTATGTGATACAGATGTTAAAACGACAGGTTACTTACCGAAAGCTTTTTGCCCTGTACCATGTAAGCTTTAATATCTATAAAGGGGAAGTG
Organism: uncultured bacterium; assembly: GCA_947088515.1. GTDB lineage: Bacteria > Bacillota > Clostridia > Lachnospirales > Lachnospiraceae > Suilimivivens. The sequence goes on along the minus strand of CAMUHA010000057.1, from coordinate 2,346 downwards.
GTGGGGATTATCGGAACCAATGGCTCCGGGAAGAGTACACTGCTAAAAATTGTATCAGGCGCGTTAAAACCTACAGAGGGGAAAGTGGAGGTGAACAGAAAAAAAGTGCAGCTCCTTACGCTTGGAACCGGGTTTGATATGGAACTTACTGCAAGGGAAAATGTTTATTTAAATGGTTCGATTATCGGTTACAGTAAAAAGTTTTTGGACGAGCATTATCAGGACATTGTGGAATTTGCCGAGCTTTCAGATTTCATGGAAGAAAAGGTGAAGAACTTTTCCAGCGGTATGGTTTCCCGTCTGGGATTTGCCATTGCCACAGCGGGGGATGCAGCGGAGATTCTGATTCTGGATGAGGTTCTGTCTGTTGGGGATGAGTTTTTTAAGCAGAAGAGTCTTCGGAGAATTAAAGAAATGATACACGGCGGAAGCACTGTGCTTATGGTTTCACATGGAATGGCTACAATCCTTGAACACTGTACAAAATGTGTGTGGATTGAAAAAGGGAGTCTGCGTATGGTAGGGGAACCGGAAGTAGTGTGCGGGGCGTATAGGAAGATGCGGCAGTAAGGAAAGTCAAGAATTGGAAATTTCATTATGAAAATTACAATATTTATTTAAGGAACAAATATGAGTAAATTTAAAAATTATATTTATTGTCTTTTGGTGAAGAAAAATGAAAACATAAAATATGAATATGAGCGATATGTCATGGAACATATTATGGAACACTATGAAAAGCATCTGCTGCATTTAAAAATATTATTTAAATTAAACTGGCACTATAGAATAAAAAAGCGGAAGGAACCCATGATTTATTGGGACAGAGCATCATTAATAAGTTCAGAATTCCATATAAATCAATTGGATGATAATGAAAAAGGGCATATTGAAAACAGCAAAGATGAATCTATAAAGACAAGTAATGAAGGTAATCTGGTTGGACCAGAATCAAAGATTTGTCAAAGAAAGGAACCCTTCCGAGTTGCATTCGATTTATTAAAATATGATGTTATTTCGTTTGATATTTTTGATACTCTGTTATTTAGGGCAGTTGCAGAGCCTACAGATGTATTTGTATTATTAGAAGCCCAAAACAACATTTTTGACTTTGCACAGTTAAGAAAAGATGCTGAAAGCGAAGCAAGAGAAAATTGTGAAATTCTTAAAGATTCAAGAGATGTTACTATTAATGAAATTTATGAATATGTGGAGAGAGAAACCGGAATATCAAAAGAGAGATTTGTTAGACAAGAGTTTGAAATGGAAAAGAAACTGTGTTTTGCAAATGATTATATGAAAGATATTTTGGAAATTTTACTTGAGCATAATAAAAAGGTTATTTTTACATCTGATATGTACTATCCATCTGACATGATGAAGGAATTGCTAGTCAAATGTGAAATTCCGTTGCCTCATAGGATATATGTATCTTGTGATTATAGGAAAAGTAAAAGAGCGGGAACTCTATATAAAAAGATTAAATCAGACCTTGGAGATGATATTTCATTATGTCATATTGGAGATAATAGAGATGTAGATATTAATATGGCTGAACAATGTGGTTGGAATACAATGTACTACAGGAATGTAAATTCAATTGGGAAAAAATACAGGCCCAGAGATATGTCACCACTTATAAGGTCTGTTTATTCAGCTGTGGTTAATACATGGATTTATTGCAGTAACAGACTATTTTCTCCACAGTATGAATATGGGTATGTATATGGTGGTATATATGTTTTAGGATATGTTAACTGGATACATGATTTTGCTAAAAGAAATAATATTCAAAAAGTTATATTTTTGGCCAGAGATTCTGATATCCTGAAAGATGTTTACGATAGTAGATTTAATGACATTGAGTCAGAGTATTTGTATTGGGGAAGATTGCCTTCATTTAAATACATGATTAAAAATGACAGATATGGATTTATTAGAAGAAATATAGCAGACCGTGTGAATAGAAAAAGCAAAATAACTATAGGGTGTTTATTGGAATTATTAGATTTGGAAGAGTTGATTCCTTTTCTTAAAAAGTATAATTTGAGGTATGAAGATGGTCTGAAAAAGGAAAATGCTCCCTTACTAAAAGCATTATTTATAAATTACATAGAAGTTATAGAAAATAAATATGAACAAGAAAGTAATATTGCTTGTGAGTATGTTAAATATGTAATAGGTGATGCAGAAAAAATAGCAATTGTTGACATAGGATGGAAGGGAACAGAACCATTGTGCCTTAAGAGGTTAATAGTTGATGAATGGAAACTTGGGAAGCAAGTAGAATGTCTGATGGCAGGGTCATATGGAAATAAGTGGAATGTTCAGGATGGGACATTTAAT
>CAMUHA010000056.1 GCA_947088515.1 uncultured bacterium | reverse complement strand
TATGGCTCTTGTAAGCTTTGCTTCTTTTTAATTTACCTGTTCCTGTAGCTTTAAAACGCTTTGCAGCAGATTTGCTTGTTTTCATTTTAGGCATAACTCTATCCCTCCTGTATTTTATTATTAATTTCAGCTTTCGGAAAGTTCTCCTTTCCGTCCTCTATTTTAACTGGCGGCTAACGCTTTTCAGTTAAAAACATTGTCATACTTCTTCCTTCCACCTTAGGCGGCTTCTCCATCACACATATATCGGAAAGCGCCTCTGCAAAATCATCCAGGATGTGTTTGCTTTTTGCCATATGTGCCATTTCACGACCGCGGAACCTTAGTGTCACCTTAACCCTGTCACCCTTGGTCAAAAACTTTCTTGCCGCACTTACCTTCGTATTGAGATCATTGGTGTCAATATTGGGAGAGAGACGGATTTCTTTAATTTCAATGACTCTCTGCTTTTTCTTTGCTTCTTTTTCCTTACGGGTCTGCTCATATTTAAATTTCCCGTAATCAACCAATTTACACACAGGAGGTTTTGCAGTTGGCGCAATCTTAACCAGGTCCACCCCGGCTTCCTCTGCCATCTGTAAAGCTTCCCTGGAAGACATGATACCTAACTGCTCGCCGTTTTCCCCGACTACACGCACTTCCTTGTCTCTAATCTGTTCGTTAATGAATAATTCGCTAATGGCTGTATCCTCCCTACATAAAAAAATCAAGTTAAGGAGATCATCTCTCCCGCCCTGCCCGCCGCATATGACGCAAGCCGCATCAGCAGCATATTTTCTATACGCCCCTATGCAAAAAAAATGGATAGCATAACTATCCACCTGATTTCACTTCACAGTAAAGCTGTCTGTCTTATCCCATAACAGACATCCTTAAGGAATACTGACCTGTTTTCACAAGTCGTCTGAAATATTAACACCTATAAGCACAATCGCCATAGGGTGAGAGTGGATACTCTGCTTCTTTTCCCTGGAATCCATACATACTTATGTATATCAACCATGCACTCATGTAGTATAATATCTGTAGGGGAAAATGTCAATACATTTTTAGTTTTTATTTCCACTTTTTGCAATACTTACTTCTTCTTCTCTTACCAGACGGATTTGTCCATCAGATATTTCAAAATCTGCCATCAGCTCGTCATCTGACATCTGGCTGTAGGTAACTGTATATGTCTCGTCCGCCAAAATCAGATAGGCTAACTGCTCTATCTGTCCGTCTTCTATATTATAGGTGCTGCGGATTTTATAGCCTGGAATGCCGTCCATATCAATCTTTTCAAAAGAATCAATCGTAATGTCCACATTCCGGCCCGCCTGTTGATAGGCCTCCTTTAATGTTCTTTGATAACTGTCTGCCGTCAGTTCCTCAGATACCCTGCCTTCGGTTCCTTCGGATACTGAATAATACACATTGGAAGAATCCAGGGGACTTTTTTCATGTATGTACATACCCGGAATTTCGTCTGATTCCTGGTATCCTGATGGAATCAGCACCGCACAATAATCTACTTCTTCCCTGCCCGCCATCTCTTCAGGCTGTGACTTCTTTAGCTCAAATTCTTTCACTTCTATGTATTCGCTCTCCTGTCCCTCCTCTGACTGGATATCTGCAACCGTGACAACCCTCTGCCCACAGCCCGTCAGAAGAAGCGCCAGAAAAGACAAAAGAACAATTTTTCTTTTCATTATCCCATTTCCTTTAAAATTTATTGGGGACAAACCCCATTAGTAATTATTTAAGCACAAAACGGGATAATATACAAGTCTCTTTCTGTCGCAGAAATCAATTTCCCAAGTATCCATTTTATTACAGTCCGCGGCTGGTAAAGCCGCAAACTGTAACTATTTTTCAAAAAATCAGGCGCCTGTATGCCCAAAACCTATTTTTCTGTAAACGTTGCACAGGCTGTTTCTCTGCAGTCGCATGCACCACACCCTTTAATGTCTACATGCGCAGCTGTACATTTGTAGTTACTGTTATATTTACAGTCTGCCGCCTCACAGTCAATGCTGATTACTCTGCTAGGATGCTCCAGGGCGCTTGTAAAACGGTCCCTTCCCTCCTGGGAAAAGCTTTCGCAGCAGGTATCATCCTCACAACCTGCATTCTTTCCGCCTACCATTATATCACCCTTACAACAACATTTGCTTTTGTTATACATACAGTTTTCCACTGCACACTTCAATTCTGCCATACAAAACCTCCTATTCCAGTTCCGCAGCCCTCCTACATCCTGCCTTCCCGGCAGAGAAATATATGTCCACTTTCTTTGTCCATATATTTCTCTGGGCATTCTTCCGGACGGCTGCTGTTTCCAGTTCCGCAGCCCTCCTGCATCCTGCCTTCCCGGCAGAGAAATATATGTCCACTTTCTTTGTCCATATATTTCTCCGGGCATTCTTCCGGACGGCTGCTGTTTATTGTTTATTTTAATGACCGTATTTATATTTCCGGCATTATCAGTATGACGCATTCTCTGCTTGTTTATTCACGGAACTTGGTATGGAATTAATATAAAAGCAAAAAAGCTGGACACTTTCTGTCACAGCTTCTTTTTCTCCTATACTATTCCAAATAACATTATTATTTTTTGGTGCATTTGTAAATTTTAAACCAGTAACGTTCTACCATAATATCCGCTTTTTCCCAAACTGCAATTCCCGCTTTTTCCCATTTTTCTATAATTTCATCTCTGGCATTTCCACTGCCTAGAAACCAAAAATATTCCTTTTCATCAATCAACTCCCAAAGCCGGGCAATTCCCTTTTCATCAGTAAATTCTTCTTCTGCCAGTGGATGAACAGAAGGAAACATTTCCTGAATCAACGCCTCCGGAGCGCTATACCACAAGTAAGAATCACAGGGAAGATAAAAGGATGTCACTGCCTGCGTCTGGTCAAAATTATATACCGCAATGTCCTCTTTTTCTATTTGGGCAATGGCGTCCTTAGCTTTGGCCATCTGCACCCGTTTCCACATCTCTTCCCCATAAAAGGAACGGTAATTCCGCAATCCAATAAAAAACAACAGCGCCAGCACAGGTATAAAAATAATTTTTTTATTTTTCTGCTCTGCCATCAGAATTCCAAAAGCCAGCCAGAACAGGCCCAGCGCCGGCATCATATACCGATATACAAAAACAGGCCTAATTAGGAAAGAGGCTGAAAATCCAAACACAACTATCCCGGCAAGAACACCTAAAGCCCCTATAATAAAAAGCAGCTTTCCCTGCTCCTCCATCTTGTTTTCTTTTTTCCATTTGACGGCTGATGTTATCAGTAATGTAAGATATAATAGAAATAATGCCGCAGCAAGAATCACATTCAACTTTTCATTTATGAAAAACGGCTTGAAAATGAACTTGACACATCCTCCCAGGCTCCGCCAGCTAAGAGGCTGAATCCAATAATTTTCTTTAACCTGCCCTACCTGAAAAATGACTGCTGATACGAGCCATGGCAGATATCCCGCTGCGCAAATAACTCCGCTGACAAGAAATTCTTTCCATTTTCTTTTTATTCTGCCTTCTTTGCAAAAAACAAACAACACATATAAATATATCATACATGCGCCCACACAGGCAAAATAGTGGGTGTAGCAGGCAGCAAGACTATAAAAAGTAAGCGCCGTCCAGTTTATATAGTCCCTTCCTTCCTTATCTGCGCTTATAGTCAGTTCATAGGCATGAAGCATACCAGCCGTGAGAAAAAACAGCGCATATCCATACATACGTATTTCCACCGTATAATCTGCCATCTGCGGCATGGATATAAGCAGAAACGCAAAAATACCCGCTGAAAGCATTCCAAAATTCTTTCTCACTTTAACAGCGCTATACAGCAGACATAAAAAGAAAGGAAACACAGAGACCAATTTGGCAATGATAACCTGCCCTTCTCTCCCCGCCGAAGAAAAAAGCAGCAAAAATAATTTAACAATTATATAATAAAGAGGAGGATGAACGTCCCTTGCAGTGGTGGAAACCAGCCCTTTTAAAGACTGACCTGCAAGCCCCATGGTAAACACCTCATCGTACCAGATGTCACTGCTAAAGCTTAAAAACACGGAAACGCCAAGCATCCCTGCACCAGCCATAAAAAGGAATATTCCCGTTATTTCCTCCCATCCCAATTTCCGACTCATCCAAATCCTCTTTTCCCTACAAATTCAGAACTATTTAATTTCTTCTTCCTTACGGATTTCTTTGGTTCTGATCTCCCTGCAGATCTGTTCCATAAATTCACCTAGAGGCTTAACACCTTCATCCCCTGCAAAACGGCTTCTCACAGAGACAGTTCCATTTTCTTCTTCCTGCTGTCCAACCACCAGCATATAAGGAAGTCTTGCCATCCTTGCTTCCCGGATTTTAAATCCAATTTTTTCCGAACGGTTATCGGTTTCAGCCTGCACGCCATTTTTCCTAAGTTCCGCTCTCACCTTATCTGCATATCCTTCATACTTTTCAGAAATAGGCAGTATCCTCACCTGTTCCGGGCACAGCCAGGTAGGGAATTTTCCTTCATACTTTTCAATCAGCCATGCTAATGTTCTCTCATAGCATCCCATTGACGTCCTATGGATAATATATGGGCGCACCTTATCCCCATTCTGGTCAATATAATACATGTCAAAATTTTCCGCAATGGCACAGTCAAGCTGAATAGTAATCATTGTGTCTTCCTTGCCGTACACATTTTTTGCCTGAATGTCAATCTTTGGCCCATAAAAAGCAGCTTCGCCGTCTGCTTCCACAAAAGGCACTCCATATTCAACCAGAATTTCCCTGATTTTGCTCTGGGAAGTCTCCCAATAGTTTTCATCTCCCAGATATTTCTCTCTATTGTCCGGGTCCCACTTGGACAGACGGTAAGTTACTTCATCCTGCAGTCCCAGTGTCGTCAGACAGTAAACAGCCAAATCCAGACACCTTTTTAACTCTTCCTCCACTTGGTCAGGACGGATAATCAGATGGCCTTCGGAAATTGTAAACTGACGTACCCTGGTCAGCCCGTGCATCTCGCCGGAGTCCTCATTCCGAAACAAAGTGGAAGTCTCACCATAGCGCAGGGGAAGGTCCCTGTAAGAATGCTGTGTGGCCTTATAAACATAATACTGGAATGGACATGTCATGGGGCGCAGAGCAAACACTTCCTTGTCCGCTTCTTCATCTCCCAGCACAAACATTCCTTCTTTATAATGGTCCCAGTGACCAGATATTTTATACAAATCACTTTTTGCCATAAAAGGAGTTTTGGTTCTCACATACCCCCACTCGTTGTCCTCCAAGTCCTCTATCCAACGCTGCATCGTCTGCACCATCTTTGCTCCCTTTGGCATCAAAAGAGGAAGTCCCTGTCCAATCACATCCACTGTGGTAAAAAGCTCCAGTTCACGTCCCAGCTTATTATGGTCACGCAGCCTGATGTTTTCCAGATAATCCAGATAATCGGCAAGCTCTTCCTTTTTATTAAAGGCAGTGCCATAAATTCTCTGAAGCATTGCATTTTCAGATTTTCCCCGCCAGTAAGCTCCGGAAGAGGAAGTCAGCTTAAACGCCTTAATCCCCTTAACGCTCATCAGATGCGGTCCTGCACACAAATCTGTAAATTCTCCCTGACGGTAAAAGGAAATCTCCGCATCCTCCGGTAAATCTCTGATAAGCTCCACCTTATATGGCTCTTGCTTTTCCTCCATAAAACGGATGGCATCTTCCCTTGAGAGAGTAAAACGCTCCAGCTTATTGCCTTCCTTTATGATTTTTTTCATTTCAGCCTCTATTTTATCCAAATCTTCTCTGGAAAAAGGCACATGTTCAAAATCATAATAATACCCTGTATCTATGGACGGACCAATTGCCAGCTTTGCATCTGGAAATATTCTCTTTACCGCCTCCGCCATTACATGGGAGCAGGTGTGGCGCACCACCCGGAGTCCTTCCGGGTCATTTGCCGTTAAAATACTTAAGCTGCAATCCTTGTCAATTACCGTCCGCAAGTCTTTAACTTCTCCGTCTATTTCTCCGGCACAAGCCATCCTTCCCAGACCTTCGCTTATATCCGCTGCAATCTCATATATGCTTTTTTCGCTGTCATATTCTTTTACAGAACCATCTTTCAGCGTAATCTTCATTTCATTTCCTCCTCCCAGGTCCACCATATCTTTTTTCAAGCTTACAATATTCAAGATAGGTAAAACTATCTGAAATTAATATAATGTTCCCGAAATCACTGTGTAAAATTCTGTGGATATTTTTTAAGCTTTTGCAACCTGTCAAGCCTTTTCCCAGTCTGCAATTTTCTCTTCCGGTTCCTGGCTGTCATCGCTGCCAACGCAGTCATTCCCTTTATTGGTGTTTCCACTGTTATTTCCATTATTGCTTCCAACTACCATATTTTTTCTGGGGGATACAAGCATACCAAATACTATACCGCCTAAAATGCAGACAGCAATTGTAAGCAAAAATTCTCTTTTGCTCATCATCTGAACATCTGATAATGATTCCTTAAAGCTTATCCATTTTTCTTTCATATATTCTCCTATTCCAGTTCCGCTCATCCCTCCAAGAACCCCTGTTACAGAGGAAATCCTGCCCTCTTCGCCTTCATGATTTCCTCTGGGTTCTTTTCCGGTCTGACGCTGTTTTCCAGTTCCGCTCATCCCTCCAAGAACCCCTGTTACAGAGGAAATCCTGCCCTCTTCGCCTTCATGATTTCCTCTGGGTTCTTTTTGGTCTGACGCTGTTTTAATTTTCTGCCTCGGCCAGTAATATTTCTTCAATCAGTCCTGCCGCTGATGCTACCAGTCTGCTGCATGGCCGTAAAGCGTAATACTCTTTCGTTCGTTGGGAAGGCCTTGCGCTTTCTTCCCTTTCGTCAAGCCCTAAAAGCTCCCGGCAAATAATCGAATGATTCTGTTCTTTAAATCTGTCCGCCATTTGTCTTACAAGAACATAAATCCGCTCCTTGCCATCTTCGTTTTCAGGGTCCGTATTTCCTTCTTTCAAACCTGCAAGCAACGCCATTGAGGACACTGCCCCACATATTTCCCGCATTCTTCCAACACCGCCGCCCATGGGACTTGACAGTTTTAAAGCCGTCTGCCTGTCCAGCCCAAACAAATCAGCATACGTAACAAACACAGCCTGGGCACAAGTATACCCCGACTCAAAAGTCTGTACAGCCTGCTTAATTCTGCTGTCCATCATCCCTTCTTTCCACAGCATTTTTTATATTTTTTGCCGCTGCCGCAGGGACAAGGGTCGTTGGGGTAAACTCTCTCTGGTTTTACAATTGTAGTAGAAGATTTCTGCTCTCTGTAAAGAGCCTTGCGCTTGTCCACGTCAAAAATATCTTCCCATTCAGGCAGTTCATACAACCAGTCCGCGCCTGCCGCCACCATATTTTTATAAAGAAGCTCTTTTTCAAATACCAAGTTAACTTGCGTATCTTCTTCCATCTCTTCAATAGGATTTTCCTCTTTTAGGCTTTCGTTAATGCCATCCAGAAAACCTGTCATGGTCATAATGTCTACATGATACTTTTCCGCCAGCTCTTTAACGCTGCCTCTTATCTCTTCGTCAGGATTTTTTAAAAGCTCCGCATAAATTTCTTTTTCCTTCTGAAAATAAGCTGACCAGAGTCTCTGTAAATCCCCCTTATTTGCAGTTTCAGAATAGGCCATATCGCGCCATGTTTTTAGCAATGCCATAAATGCTCCTCCTCGTCTGCTGTAAGCAGATATTTCTATTAGTAATTTTTGATATTGGGATACCACAGCTTCCTGCTGTGTATTCTATGCTATTATAGCCTATAAAATTAAAAAAGTAAATTTATTTTATAATATGTGAATAAGTTCTGATTTACTGGATAATAATACTAATAGTCATTGGAACCCCCTCCTTTGACAGTGTGGCAAAGCCACAATAGTACTTCAGATAAATTAATACTTATCCTCCCCTAAGGAAGCTCCTAGGACTGCGGAAGCCGCGGTTTTGGGGGCTTCCGCTATGTTTAAGGGCTTTAAAATGGGGATTTGGGGGTGTTGCCAAGCGTTGCCATCAACTCCTTTAAGAACATTATTCAAACATAGCTTCCACTTGTTCACCGCTAAAGTCAAAATCATATATTTAAAGAATTCATAGAACTGGACTGCAAAGCATTAATCTCATTATCTTCCCATACGCCAAGTTCCTTATCTTCGTGCTCTTTACATCTATCCTCGTTGATTTTTTACCTTCCGCATAAAGTTCCAACTCATAATTTCCCTGTCACAGATGGCAAGAGTGATAACGCTGGCAGGCACATGGTCAGGCTCTGCATAATACAATGCCCTTCCCTGTAGCTGTTCCATCCACACATTATAGCTTTCCATATCTTCATGATTTCTGGTGCGGAAATCCCACTCTTCAAGATCATCTATACTATACCTGACCACTGCCATTATCTGATAGGCAGCGGCGCTTCCATAGGCATTCGTGAAATAAATAATCGGATGCTCCCTGAAATAATCTTCCTGCTCATACTTAAGCAGGGTGGAGAACATAGCATCGGAGCCTGCGCCCATGTTGTAACCGTAGATGACGCGGTTGAAATCCCACACTTGCGTATCCTTATCCATGAAAGAGCATCCGGCACTGCTCTTATCCCCCGTGAAATCATGGGAGAGGTAAAAGGCATTGTCATCCGTTCCCACCACAGGGAAATTGATCCGGGTGCCTGAAAGCACTCATTTCTGTCATTTCCTACGGCATCTGCTTCCCTTGAAATCTCCTGTACCCTGCGCGTCGCTCCTGCCTCCCACACAGCAGTCTTCACTGCCCATACCCTGCTTTTCCCTGAAAGGATTCCGCATATCAGGTTTTCTTCCCTTTTAAGCCCGCGTTTTGCCTCTGCCACAGCCGCAAATTCCCTCTGGAACATTTCCTTCATTTCCAAAACCTGCCCCAATGTATAGCCCTTCCTAACAACCGCTTCTGCCGCTTCCCTCCATTTTTCATAATAAAGGGCATAAAAAAGGCTTCCCTCTTTGTAATAGGAAGCACAGGTTTTATTCTCTTCAATTGTCTTAAGCAGTGCAAGGACGTTTTTGTGCGGGTATCTTCTTTTGTAAATCTGGCGCCTTGCATCATCCAGACCGTCCATACGGATGGCAAGGTCTTTTTTCCGGCCTTCCAGTTCTTCTGCGGAACGGATTTTATGCCTGCATAAATAAAGGCACTCTGACTGCAATTTCTCAAATTCTGCCGCCTCTGCTTTATATCTCCACATCTGGCTGAAAGGCTTCCTCCTAAGCTGTCCGGTACGGTACATCTTTGCCCAAAATGCTTTCCGGTATGGGGATAACAGGGTATATTTCCTGTAATTTTTCCTGCATCCGATGACCCTTGGAGCATGGCTTTCTTTTTGAACTGTCTCACTCCGGATGCCTTGATCCAGACGGGCTTCAATCTCTACTTCTGTATAATGACCTGAAATATCAGTAAGGCGGATGAATCGTTTCTCCCCCATTGGCTTTAAATAGGTTTCCCCGTCCTTACGCTTTACCCCATAGCCTTTCAGTTCCATTAATTTCAGGAAATTTACATAGCCGGTGGCAAAAGAAATGGAATCCTCCACATCTAAGCCGATCTGATGATTCCATTTGAAAATGCCCTGTTTGGTTTTATCCCACTTCTTCAGCGGTTTTTCTTTTGCGCCTGCCTCAATGTCCTGTATGGAAAGACTGTACTCTTTGCAGATTTCATTGACAATGGGCTGTATCTCCCTTGCCCAATCCCCCTTTTCGTAACGGTATTTCTTCCCGGTGCGCCATGACACGCTGTTGAAAAGGATATGGGATGTACATGCTCCCTGTTGTCATGGGTGGCATACAGGCGCTGGAAATCATCCCCGAAAATCTCTCCACAAACTTCTGTGTGACCTCCATAGCGGTCTCCGGTCTTACTTCCTGCTTCTTGAAGGATAAGATAAAGTGATAGCCCTGCCGCTTGTCTGCTTTTCTATACTTCCGCTTAATAGAAAGCATCTCCTGCAGGGCAGTGTCCGCGTTGCAGTTGTGGCTTCCCACCAGTACGCCGCCCTGCATCTTTTCTTCGTCCGTGATGTAGGAAATGGCGTTTGCAAGGTGCATTGCCATGTATCTTTTTCCTGTCTGGTGGATGCAGGATAGTTTGGTGTTTTCGTTTTATCATTCCTCCTTATTTTCTTTGTCGTTAACAAATATCCTTCCTAATCTATTTTCTCCATCTTTCTAATACATCTGAAATTGTAACAGGTTCTATATTTGAATCATCTATATTTTTCCACTCTTCTCTCCATACGTCACATACCTTAACATTCTGTGATTTGGGTTCTGGTTTAGGTCTATCCATTTTTACAATTACAGGAACCGGTGTTGCATCACCTACCACAAGACATTGTCCCGGCGATAACGTAGGTAAAATATCAGCCACCGCATTTGTATTATTAGGAAGAAGATTCTTTATATATGATTGATCTGCCATATTGGTCAATCTTAATGAAATAAAATTATTGCACTGAGCAAAAATTGTTGATGAAACCTCACTTGGTCTCTGACTTACAACCATTAGACTGATCCCATATTTTCTTCCTTCTTTTGCAATCCTTTCAATAGACTTTTTTGACGTTTTATAATCTGCTCCACCGTTTTGTGGTACATAATTGTGGGCTTCTTCAAAAACCATTAAAAACGGAACATTGTTCAGCTCATCTCTTCCATGTTTCAGTTTTGTATAATGAAAACAAAAATCGAAAATAAGGCGTGAAATCAAGCTGATAGTTATTGATAATACCTCAAATGGAACTCCACTTAAATCTATTATACTAACATTAGCCTTATCCAAATACCCTAAAAACTGCTTTAAAATCAATTCAAAATCATCTGATATATATACACTTTGATCTTCTTTAGTTGGCTTCATTAAAAAGTCTAGTCGTTTATCATTAATTTTATTTTCAAGCCTTGAAATAAATCTATTAAATTCACCATTAAATGGACCATTTGATGCTTTATCTGCTTTGCCATTTGATGTCGGAATAAATGTAAACTTATTATTGAAATAATCATTCACATTTTTAATTTCAATTATCTCACCATTTTTATTAACAATTTTAGGAATCTGCTTTTCCCCTGAGACTTTGCTAATCACCTCATCATTCAAATTGCAAATATAATTATATACTTCCTCCATACTAAAATATACCGGTGTATCAAAAGTTATTTTCTTGAGTTCCGAATTATATTTTTCCTTATTCAAAATAACCGCTTTTCTAAATTGCGATACTTGGTTATGAGAATTAGCTTCATTGCTTTCAATAAAAATTGACTCCAACTCTTCACTATTCATCAACCAATAGGGTAATTTCAACTTCTCTACATCTAAATAGTTTAATGTAAAAGATTGTTCTTGTGGCAATGTAAATGCCGATTTATATTCAGAATGAAGATCAAAAATAATAACATGTGCATTTTTTTGATTCGCTGCATTCATGTTACAACTATCGGATATCCCAACTGCTTCTTGCAGAATTTTAGCTACTGTACAAGATTTACCTGAACCAGTGGAGCCTACAATACCTATATGCTTTCCAAAAAAAGCATTTCCATCCAAGTTCAAAATCACATCACTGTTTTGAGCAATCCTGCCTAATGCAAAAGAATATACATCATTTTCTTGAAAAATCTTATCCAATATAGATTTATCTGCAATATCAACAGGTTCTGTTGGAGAAGGCAGTACCGTACTACCCGGAATAAATTTATCATCAACCACCACTCCAACTGGTTCTGCTGACAATAAATATTTATCTTGCCCCGAATTATCCGCAATTGCTTTTATACTTTTTATTGTTGCAATTAAAAAATCAAAATTTCCTGTTTGTATTTTTAAGTACTTACCAATTTTTAATGCATTTTTTCTCAAAATCGTTAAAATCCATCTTTACAAGGACTTCTACCGCCGAACTCTCCAACACTTTTCCAATCATAATTCCACCTCGTCTCTAATTTTTAATATATATTCCAAATGAGACAGTTTAACCATATTTATAACTTCTACGTTGACATCTTGCACCGATATATCTACTGGTAAATTATCAGCTATGAGAAATATATCATCCTGCCCCTCCTTGTTAATGGCTGCAATACATGCAGCTTCATCTGTACATAATTTTATTCTGTATTGCATCCATCCATCATTTATTCTCTTTTCAGGTTCTTTAATAAATGTGTCTTCAAAAAATGTTTTACCTCTTCTGCTTCAATCCCTTTTAAGTATAAGCGACTTACTAATTCATCTATCTGCTCATGCGTATATCCTACAAAGCAGAATACTGACGGAGTATGTAGCTTTACTTTACAACAATATCTCATGACATAATTTTTCAAAAACAAAATTATATCATTGTCAAAATTTTCTATTAAAAATGGATCAATAAAAAAACACCTTTTTCTTTTATTAATGTTTAAACTTGTGTTTAACTGCTTGCGTTTCTTTTTAATGACATCACCATAATTTGATAATAATCTTGTCCATCTTGTAATCGCTGCTGTTTTTATCATTCTTAAATCTTGGATCGTTTCATCCTTAGTAATATTTCGCTTACTGTCATTCCTTATAATACTTAAATCGGCAATCTTTTGTATTGCATTTGGATACACAATATCCGGTACATCCTCCTTTTCAAACCCAAACTTTTCCAAAAGTTCCTTATTTTCCTTCTCCAACTCATCGTAAGACTTTCCAACTATAAATTCAAAATGATTATCCAAAAACTCTTTTAAATCACATTTAATTTCAAGATTATTTTCTGCAAAATATTTTTTTATCTTTTCCTTGTCTGACTTTGTTTTTCTCGGTTTTTGAAGCAATTGATCTATTTGAGCATTTTCAATTTTCATTAAATATGCAACATAATCACAAATATACTCTATGTTGTCAGTTTTAAGAATGTTTTCCATTTTCTTATCATCTAATAACTTCTTTCCTTCTTTTTCATTCGGGAAATATGCATATAAAATAAATTTTATGTCTAAATCAGAGCCCATCATACAAAACGTTTTCATCATTTGCAAAATAGGTTTATACACCGTTGACCACTGAAATTTTTGTTGTTCCTCATGGTATTTACATTGTATTGCTGTAACATGGTCATTAAATGACACGTCAATATCTTCAACAATCCCTTCCACTTTAATTACATCATCGGAAGCTTTCAAGATTTGATTTAATGTCAGGTTAAATTGGTACATAAATCCTTTAATTGTTGAATCCGCAACTCTTCCCATAATCTTTTCTGTACCTACCTCATTAAAATACGTTACCAGAAACATAATACATTAGAGCAGACATTTTATGCCTGCCCCAAATAATAATTATTTCTGCAACAACATATCTATCTCATCTAAACTTATATCCGATTGTTCCTGCTTTTCTTTTGTATAATCTCCATACCCCATATCATACTGTTGCATAAATTTTACCATACCTACAGGTCCTAATGCATCCTGCAAAGCTTTTATTCCCACATTTCTTATTTCAACCGGATTACTTAAATTTATATTTAACACTCAAATCACCTCCCATGCAAATCTAAGTGGATTGACTACTCTTGTCTTCAAATCCAGCTTTTCCGCCATTTTTTCAAATTTATCATCAGTTGTCAGAAGTACATCTGCGTTAGCCTCCTCTGCTGACGCAATATGAAGACTGTCAAATGTACGTATTCTTGAAATTGATACTATTTCTTCAGAACGTTTTCTTATTTTGCTTGTATAAGGCATATGGATACCAGCTACCTTATACAAATCCAGTACTTTCCGCTTCTTATTTTCGTCTGACATACGGGTTATTTCAAGTTTTAAAACATCACTTCCTGCAATGACAAGCCTTTTCATCTGCCCCATCTTTAAAACCGCTAGAATAGCCTCACTCTCCAAATGAATTCTTTCCTGCGTCTGATCATCAAACGGTCTATTATAACAGCAATTATCTAAATAAACTATCATCTACAGCGTTCCACCTCCAATTTTTTTCTACATATACTACATTGTACTTTATTTTTAGTATTTATTCAATTACCCTTACCATGTATTCCCACAATAATATCAATTTATTGTTCACAACCCTTTTTCTATTTCTTCCCTCTATAACTCCATACTTCCTGCTCCAAAATTTACCATCTTATAGTCTACCTTTTAAATATCTTATTATACCGTTTCCAATATTTTGACACATAATTTTTATCTCTCAATTCATAAATTTCTTTTCTATCAGTATTTGAACACATTCTTTTATTTCACATATATTTTGTTCTAATTGTATTTTATCATCTTCACCATATATATGGGAATTACTATTTTTCACGATCTGATTGATATTCACGCCGATTTTATTTATCTCATTCCGCAACCGCATCACTTCCAGTTCCAGCTCTTTGCTCCTTGGATTCTCCGACTGGTTTAGGAGCAGGTAACGGATATATTCTGATTCATTCATATTTTCAGCTTTGGAACGTTCCGCCAGGATTCTTGCGGTCTCTTTGGTCAGCTTAAAGTGCTTCCGAAGCGTGTGTTTCCATAATATTCCATTGTCCTGTCCGCCACCATCATAACTCTCTTTTCTTCATCCAAAAGATAGCAGAACTTCTCCTTCTCCGGCACTGACAGGAAATCCGGCGCCCTGATATCCCAGCCTCTTTCTCTTTCCCCCTGAAGGATTCCCGAAAGGCAGTGTCTGTCCATCGCTTCCAGAAAAAAAGATATCTTTACCGCCACGCCTGCCAGTTGGGGCTTGTCAGTCTCTGCCGCCTTATCATAAGCATCCCTCGCCGCTTTTTCCCTGCTTTTTAATATGCCCCGTGTACAGGGAACCGGTTTACGGTTCACAAGGATATCCAGCATTTTATCCCACCCTGCCCTCATGTATATGGGAAGATTCCTGTCCAGCGAATTTAAATCCCTCACAAACTCCATGTTCCCTCCTCCTGCCGGAACAAAGCAGGGGATGCTGAACGCCCTTGCTCTGTTTGCTGTCTCTGCCGATATCCTCCTGTAGCCCCCTTCATGGATCAGCCGGCGGATGGCCGCCAGTTTTTCCGCATCGGAAAGCTCCGGGCAGTAACCCTGTTTTGACAGTGCATGTAAAAGCTTCCGCTCTTCCCACTCCGTCTTAAACTGATCCAAGTTCTTTTCCTTCAGGTTCCGTTCCCGCCCTGCTGCCGCTTCCCTTGCCACTGCTGACAGGGAGCGTTCATTTTCCGCTTCATAGGTAAAGGCGCTTATCTCACCGCTGCCAGAAAGCATGTCACGCCGCATCTGCATCAGCCCGTCGGCAAGATAGCCATAGCTGATAAAGGCAGTCTTCTCCCCGAATGGTCCTCTAATATACCGGTCGGTGGAAAGGCGGCGCTTTTTTTGTCCTGCCTCCCCTGTAATGGATGGTAAGGGATTTTCCCCTGACCTGCCGCTTTGTAACCGCCCTTGAAAGCCTGCGGTTATCCAGTACAGAAATGTCGGCTTTTCCTGCCTTGTTTTTTATGTGTATGGCAAAGGTTGTCCCTGCCGGTGAGAAATGGCAGAAAGACTTTGCGATAAGGTTTTCCACGCTCTCTTTTAGGTATATTTCACGCTCTTTCAGGCAGAAATCCCTTCCCTGCCCGGAGTGGACTATGTAATGTCCTTCCTTCTGCAACATGTCAAAATCTATGGGCGGCTTTCCGTCTGCCCCGACCACCAAATGCAGGAATTGTTTTATGTCAACGTCCTTGATCCGGTATTCTTCCAATACTGCCTCCATATGTAATAATATTTTTCTTCCCAAAAGAAAACAGGATGCATAAAGCCCCCTGTCAGATTCCCATGAGACCATCCATGAAGCTAAGGGCGGTCTCATTCAGTTCTTCGGTTTTTGGCTGTGTCTCTCCCTGCTGTTGCTGTGCCGGAACTAATGGCTGTGTGTTCACCACCGCCGGATAAGGGTATGGATAGGGCATCTGCCCTGTCATAATATTCCACCACCGCCTTTGCAATGATGTCATTGTACTTCTGCTTCTTCCCTTCTCCCTTGCTAAGTTTCTGGATAATCTGCCATGCCCGCCGCTCCTGGTCATTATCCATGTCAAAGCGGCAGAACACAGGCTTGATATTCTTGACAATTTCCC
>CAMUHA010000055.1 GCA_947088515.1 uncultured bacterium | reverse complement strand
GAAATGGGAGGAAGAAAATGGAATGAAATTTTATAAATATCTTTATATTGGCGATACTGTTACTAATCCGGCTAAAATAAAATGGAAATTAAAATGCCATGCAGGGGTAAATGTTTTTGTCATTACCATTGCCCCTGGTCCTGACCAGCTCGAAATATTCCATAGTGCGTATCTTAAGCAGTCATATTACAGACATCATCCGCCGATTATTATCGGAATTGCTTCTGATTATGAGGAGGCGGTTGGGATTGTAGTTAAAATTACCCAGGAGTGTCTTGAAACTGTGGGAAACTGTAACCTGAAAGAATATTTAAAACAGAGGGCTAAACAAAATAATAGTCGTGGGGAATAGTATGACAGCGCTGTTAACATTTTTAAAAATTGTGGGGATTTTATTTCTTACTATACTGACCTTCGCAGTGACAGTATTACTGCTTTTGTTGTTTGTGCCAGTTAGATACCGCCTGGAGGCACGCGGTAAAGCTGAAGAAGAAACACCGGCAGTGGTGAAAATAAAAATCACATGGCTTTTTCATATATTGAATGTGGCATTTTCCTACCCGGAGGCCGCATATATAAAAGTCAGATTGTTTTGCTTTACAGTTTTCCGTTCAGATAAAGAGAAAAAGGAAAAAGATGACAGCCTGCAGGAAAAATCAGGCAAACAGATGACTGATGAAGAGACAGGCGAAGGAGAAAAGGCAGTACATTCAGATGGTGATGCAACTGCTTTGGAGATGGGACAAAAGGCAGAAGAATCACAGGCGCATGACTCCAAAGAAGTAATTCCGCAGTTGGAAAGTCAAGATACAGACACACCAAAAGACAGCATAAAATCTGAAAACAGGCAGGAGGAAGAGCAGGAGGAAAAAGAAGCCGGAGCCAGTATAATAAGCAGGTTGAAAGAGTTTATAAATAAAATTTTATCATTGCTTATAAATATTAAGTACACAATTACTAAAATATGTGATAAGATAAAACATATTGTAAATAATATCCAATATTATATTAATATTTTAAAAAGTGAAACTTTTAACTGTGCATGGATGGTTTGCTCAGGGCAGATATTTTATCTGCTAAAAAGTATACGTCCCAGGAAGCTTACCGGAAGCCTTATAATAGGAACCGGGGATCCTGCCAGCACAGGACAGGTTCTTGCCATTTATGGTATTCTGTATCCGTTTATTGGAAACCATATGGATGTTGTGCCTGATTTTGAACAAAAGATACTAGAAGGGCAACTTTTAATGAAAGGAAAAATAACATTGTTCCATTTTTTGAAAGTAGCATGGGTTATTTATTTTAACAAGGATTTCCGTCGTTTGATTAAATTATTTAAAAGGGAGGCAGCTTAAAAATGGCAGAAAACAATTTTTCAGGAGTAATTGAGTCTTTGATGAAGGGGATGAACCTTGTTTTGTCCACAAAGACAGTAGTTGGTGAAGCGACCAAGATTGATGATACAATTATTTTACCGCTTGTGGATGTTACATTCGGCGTTGGCGCAGGGGCAAGCGTGGGAGATAAGAAAAACGGCGGTGCAGGCGGATTTACCGGGAAGCTTACACCCAGCGCTGTTCTGGTAATTAAAAATGGATGCACTAAGCTTGTTAATATTAAAAACCAGGATACAGTTACCAAAGTGCTCGACCTGATTCCGGATATTGTGGATAAATTTACGGCTCCTAAGGAAGAAATGATAAATGACGAGGCTGCTGTAGATATTGCCTTCCCGGAAGATGAAAAAGATAACAACAAATAAGAAATATTTTTCAGGTAAATGCATAAAATATATTAAAAGCATAAGTGGGTGGATACGCATGAAGAGATTGATTGGATTTATCGCTTTCTGGATTGCAGTTGGAATGCTGCTTATGCTTTTTCTTGCGCATCATTATTTAATTGCCCTGATAATTATCGCGCTTCTTTTATTGATTGGATATAACTGCTATTTGTAAAAAACGGATATTTGTTAAGGACAAAACATTGAAATGTGTTGTGTGTTGTTAAAATATTTATAAAATTAAAATATAGATTTACATTTATTATAGGATAAGCATGGGGAGGGTGGCATGTGTAATTTAGAAAATACTGAAAGGCGCCAGCAGTTTGAACAGGCAGTAACGGATGGAGAGATGGATGAACTAAATGAGCTGAAATCCTGGCTGTTTAAGGAAAATATACGTCTGCAAAACCAGCAGAATGAGCTTTCTGTAAGAGAGGACATGCTAAAGAGAGAAAAGGAACAGTTTAAAGCAGAAGTGGAGGAAATTAAGCACAGGCTTAAGGCAGACCAGAAACGTTTTGTGCAAAAGGAAGCTTTTTTCGACAAAAAGATGGATATTTTAAAAAATGGATTTGCAGAACTGGAAGGAGACCGTAAAAAGTTTGAGAGGGAGAAGCTTCGGTTAGAAGCTGAAAGAAACGCTTATTCTGGTTATACTATGGAAGCTGACCTTGCCAATATGCTGTTTCGGGGAGTTAATAGCCAGCTTGCCCTGAAAAAACGGTATAAGGATTTGATTAAAATGTTCCATCCAGATAATATTGCAGGAGACCATGAAATGGTACAAGCTGTTAACAAAACTTATGAAAAAATGAAACATGATTACGAATTAATAAGGAGAGCATAAGGAGAAGCTGATGGTGGAAATTTATGGTTTTGCAGCCTGACAATGCAGGCTGCTGGATGCTTTTGTGTTTTCAGGCCAGCTTACACAATAAAAAAACTGACCTTGACGGCCAGTTCTTTATTGTTCAATTTAAGCCCTTTCAACTTTTCCGGATTTAAGACAATTTGTACAAACGTGCATTCTTCTGCAGGCTCCGTTTACTTTACATTTTACATTTTTGATGTTGGGTTTCCAGATTCTGTTAGATCTTCTATGAGAATGGCTTACGTTATTCCCGAAATGAACGCTTTTACCACAAATATCACATTTAGCCATCGTTGCACCTCCTAACAATTCAAATTAAATACACACAACGATTGTATAATACCAGAAATTAGGACAAATTGCAAGCATAAATTAAATAATTTTAAGGAAATTTCTTGTTTCCTTTTTTAGTTTTTACGGTTATAATAAAATATATATGTTCAGAATATAAGGAGGCAGCCTATGAAAAATTCTTCCGCAAGGGAAACTTCCATGAATACTCATATGGGGAATATTGCAATTGATAATGAAGTAATTGCCCAGTACGCAGGCAGCATTGCTATGGAGTGCTTTGGCGTTGTGGGGATGGCAGGCATAAATGTAAGAGATGGTCTTGTAAAACTGTTGAAAAAAGAAAGCATGACCAGAGGAATTAACGTGTCTATCCGTAGAAATAAACTTACGATTAATTTTCATGTGATTGTAGCTTACGGTGTAAGCATTCTTGCAGTTACTGATAATCTTATCAGTAATGTGAAATACAAATTAGAGGAATTCACAGGAATAGAGATTGAAAAAATAAACATCTTTGTTGAAGGTGTTAGAGTGATTGATTAATGAGGAGGATCTGCTGTGACAAATACAATCGACGCTAAGATACTTGCAAAGATGTTCTTAGCAGGCGCTAAAAATCTGGAATCCAAAAAGGAATGGATTAATGACTTAAATGTTTTTCCCGTACCCGATGGAGATACGGGCACCAATATGACCCTCACGATCATGTCGGCAGCCAAGGATGTTGCGGCTATGGAAAACCCAGATATGCTTTCTCTGTGTAAGGCGGTTTCATCCGGGTCACTAAGAGGAGCGAGAGGCAATTCCGGTGTGATTTTATCTCAGTTATTCCGTGGATTTACCAAATCTATCAGAGACAAAGATGAATTGGATATTCCCATGTTTGCAGATGCCTTTGACCGTGCGGTGGAAACCGCTTACAAGGCAGTCATGAAACCCAAAGAAGGAACAATACTGACAGTTGCCAAGGGAGCTGCCACAAGAGCCAGACAGCTGGTAGATGAAGGCTGTGAAGACCTTGGTGAGTTTTTTGGTGAGGTTATCAAGTATGCAGATGATGTGCTGGAACATACGCCTGAAATGCTTCCTGTATTAAAACAGGCAGGAGTAGTGGATTCCGGAGGACAAGGGCTTATGCAGGTTCTCAAAGGAGCGTATGATGCTTTTCTTGGAAAGGAAATTGATTTTACAATAAGTGAACCAGTCCATGCAGCCTCAGCGAAAAAAGGCATGGAGGCCCAGGCACAATCTAATATTGAAATTAAATATGGATATTGCACAGAGTTTATTATTATGCTGAGCCGCAATTTTAATATCAAACATGAGATGGATTTCAAGGAATATCTGGAATCTATTGGTGATTCTATTGTGGTCGTGGCAGATGATGATGTGGTCAAGGTACATGTACATACCAATGACCCAGGTCTTGCTATCCAAAGGGCGCTTCGGTATGGTGCGTTATCTAATATGAAGATTGACAACATGCGTCTTGAGCATCAGGAAAAACTTTTTAAGGCAAAAGAGCAGGAGATAAGCAAAGAAGAGACCTCCAAAGAGGAGCCTATGCTTCACAAGGAAGTAGGATTTATTGCTGTATCTGCAGGTGATGGTATTAACGAAATATTTAAAGGGCTGGGCGTTGATTATATAATAGAAGGCGGACAGACTATGAATCCCAGCACGGAGGACATGCTAAATGCCATTGAAAAGGTAAATGCAGATACAATTTTCATTCTGCCAAACAATAAAAATATCATTCTGGCGGCAAATCAGGCGCAGATGATGGTGGAAGAAAAAAGGATAGTGGTAATTCCTACCAAGACGGTACCACAGGGGATTACAGCCATTATTAATTATGTTCCTGATATGACGGTGGAAGAAAATGAAGAAACCATGAAACAGGAAATTGGCAGTGTAAAGACTGGCCAAGTTACCTATGCAGTCAGGGATACAGTAATTGAAGATAAGGAAATTAAGCAGGGAGACTATATGGGACTCGGTGATGCGGGCATTCTTTCTGTAGGAGGAGACGTTTCCGAGGCTGCTTTCCAGATGGTATGCGAAATGATGAACGATGACCTGGAACTAATCAGCATTTATTATGGACAGGATATTGAGGAAGAGGCAGCAGAAGACTTAAAGAAACAGATTAAGGGGAAATTCCCTTCCTGTGATATTGAACTTCAGTATGGCGGGCAGCCAATTTATTATTATATTATATCGGCGGAATAAACAGTTCCATAGAGATACGGCTATGTGAAAAGGACGGAGAAACCGTCCTTTTTGCAGTCTTAGTATATAGAAAGAGAAACCGCATGTTGTAGTAATGAGGAAGAATATATGAAATATTCAGATGATATCATAAGGCTGAAAGGAATTGGAGAAAAAACTGCAAAACTTTTCCGCAAAATAGGAATCTGTACCATAGGAGACCTGCTTTTATATTATCCAAGGGATTACCAGACGTTTTCTTCGCCTGTTAAAGTTGCAGAGGCGGCAAAAGAGGATGTAGCAGCAATAAAGCTGTTTATACCATCCGATTTCAAATGGAAAAAGACACATAATCTGACGGTTGGCTCTGGCATAGGCAGTGATGGAACAGATAAGATTTTTCTTACCTTTTTTAATATGCAATATTTGAAAAGTAAACTCACTGCAGGAAATTCATATTTGTTTCGTGGAAGGGTAAAGAATGAAAGCGGAAAATATCATATGGATCAGCCGAAGCTTTTTACATGGGATGAATATGAGAAAAAAATGGGGCAGCTGCAGCCCTGTTACAGTCTGACAGAGGGGCTGCCTAATGGCGCTGTGGTAAGGGCGGTAAAACAGGCAGTAGAGGGATATTATGAAGAGGAGTATCTGCCGGAAGAAATCATAAAGGAATATGGACTGATGTGCCAAAACGAAGCAATAAAACAGATACATTTTCCAAAAGACTGGGATACACTGGTTGAGGCACGCAGACGGTTAGTCTTTGATGAATTTTTTCTTTTTCTCTTTTCCATAAGAAGGATGAAAGAATATAACGAAAACCTGGCCACGGAGTATCCGATGATAGAGACTGCATGGACAGAACGCTTCCAGGAGGCATTACCTTACTGCCTTACAAAAGCCCAGAGCCAGGTTTGGAAGGAAATAGAGTCTGACCTGGTGAGCGGGAAAAGTATGAACCGTCTGATACAGGGAGATGTAGGGTCTGGAAAAACTATTCTTGCTTTTTTAGCTCTTTTGCTTGCTGTGAGCAATGGATATCAGGGTGCGCTTATGGCTCCTACAGAAATTTTAGCATCCCAGCATTTTGAACAACTATGTCAGATGACTGAACAGTATGGACTTCCTTTTCGTCCGGTTCTTCTGACAGGTTCTGTGGGCATGGCGACTAAAAAGAAAATATACAGGCAGATAGAGGAAGGGGAAGTTAATGTTATTATCGGAACCCATGCCCTGATACAGGAGAGTGTTATTTACCGGAATCTGGCTCTTGTTGTCACTGACGAACAGCATCGTTTTGGCGTCCGGCAGAGGGAGAGTCTTGGAGAAAAGGGAGGATGCGCGCATGTTCTTGTGATGAGTGCAACCCCCATTCCAAGAACACTTGCAATTATTTTGTATGGAGATATGCACTTATCTGTAATTAATGAACTTCCTGCTAACAGGCTTCCTATAAAAAACTGTGTTGTTGGAACTTCTTACCGAAAAAAAGCATACGAATTTATTACAAAAGAAGTGCGGATGGGAAATCAGGCATATGTAATTTGTCCAATGGTGGAAGAGGGAGAAGAAGGAACAGATGGTCTTGAAAATGTGACAGATTATGGACAAAAGCTGCGTAGCGAACTGCCAGAAGATATTCATGTGGAAATTCTTCATGGGAAAATGAAGAGTGCAGATAAAAAAAGAATTATGGAAGCATTTGCAGCCGGAGATATTCATGTTCTTGTATCTACAACCGTTATAGAAGTTGGAATCAATGTTCCTGCTGCAACAGTGATGATGGTTGAGAATGCGGAACGCTTTGGCCTTGCCCAGCTCCACCAGCTAAGAGGCAGGATTGGAAGGGGAAACAGACAATCATATTGTATTTTTATAAATGGCTCTGGAAAGGATACTTCCATGGAAAGACTGAAAATATTAAATCAGTCAAATGATGGTTTTTATATTGCGGAAGAAGACTTGAAACTAAGGGGCCCTGGGGATTTATTTGGAATCCGGCAAAGTGGAGCTATGGCGTTTCGCATTGCAGATATTTATCAGGATGCAGATATTTTAAAGAGAGTCAGTTGTACCGTTGACGGGCTGCTTTGTAAAGACAGGGAATTAAAGGATGAAAAATATGCGATGCTTAAACGGTATTTGAATGAAAATGCTGGAAATTTTATTGACTTTAGAACAATCTGACAGTAAGATAAGTTTGTGCATTTTGGGCATGAGAAAACAGAAAAATAGGATGTTATCTAAATAAATAAATGAATGCTTGTGGTGTGATAACAAAATACAGGAAGGACTGGTGAGACAATTGGATAAAAAAATTGCAGTGGTAACGGATTCAAACAGCGGAATTACGCAGAAGGAGGCTAAGGAGCTTGGCGTGAGGGTGCTTCCCATGCCTTTTATGATTAATGAAGAAACCTTTTTTGAGGACATTACTCTTACACAGGAAGAATTTTACCAAAGACTGGAGGGAGGCGCAGATGTAGTGACGAGCCAGCCTTCCCCTGAGGCCGTAATGGATTTGTGGAGGGAAATATTGGAAGAATATGATGAGATCGTCTATATTCCCATGAGCAGCGGACTTTCAGGTTCCTGTCAGAGCGCCATCATGCTTTCTGAAGATTTTGATGGAAAAGTACAGGTGGTAAATAACCAGAGAATTTCTGTTACTCAAAGACAGTCCGTTATGGATGCGAAAATGTTGGCGCAAAGGGGGATGGACGCTGCCCAAATCAAAGAAGCGCTTGAACAGGATAAATTTAATTCCAGTATTTACATTATGCTGGATACTCTATATTATCTGAAAAAGGGTGGAAGAATAACACCTGCTGCCGCAGCTATTGGAACCATCTTAAAATTAAAGCCTGTGCTGCAGATTCAGGGTGAAAAGCTGGATGCCTTTGCCAAGGCAAGAACCAGCAGCCAGGGAAAGAGCATAATGATAACCGCTATCAAAAATGATATGGAAAACCGGTTTGGAGGCGCTAAAGCAGACAACATCTGGCTGGAAGTTGCATACACAAAAGACTTTGAAGCGGCACAACAGTTTTCGGAAGAGCTTTTAAAAGAATTTCCAGGATTTGATATTGTAATAAATCCCCTTTCCCTTAGCGTCGCATGTCATATTGGACCAGGAGCGCTGGCGGTTGCCTGCTGTAAAAAGATGAAATAGAATTTAAACAAAGAAAGAGGTTTAAGCAAATGGCAAAAGCACCAGTTTATGATGCGTCCAGTATAACCGTATTAGAAGGGCTTGAAGCGGTAAGAAGAAGGCCGGGGATGTATATTGGCAGCGTTTCTACCAAAGGATTAAACCATTTAATTTATGAAATTGTGGATAATGCGGTAGATGAACACCTTGCAGGATATTGTGATAAAATATTTGTTACACTGGAGGCAGATGGTTCTGCCACTGTGGAGGATAACGGCAGAGGAATTCCTGTGGGAATGCACGAAAAGGGCATCAGTGCAGAACGACTGGTATTTACCACGCTTCATGCAGGCGGAAAATTTGATGATTCTGCATATAAAACCAGCGGTGGACTGCATGGCGTCGGTTCTTCTGTGGTAAACGCCCTTTCCACTTACTTGACGGTTCAGGTTAAAAACGGCGGATTTATCTATGAAGACAGGTACGAGCGGGGCAATCCTATGGTGGAACTAAAGGAGGGGCTGCTCCCGGTTGTTGGAAAAACAAAAGGCACAGGAACAAGGATAAATTTTCTGCCTGATGATACGATTTTTGACAAAACCCGTTTCAAAGAAGATGAAATCAAAAGCAGAATGCACGAAACGGCATACTTAAATCCAGAGCTGACAATTATTTTTGAAGATAAGCGCAAGGAAGAAACAGAACACCAGGAGTATCATGAGCCTGAAGGGATTATTGGATTTATCAGAGATATGAATAAATCTACAGAAGCTGTATGCGATGTGATTTATTTTAAAGGAGAAAGTGAAGGCATTTCGGTGGAAGGCGCTTTTCAGTATATTAATGAGTTCCATGAAAATGTACTGGGCTTTTGCAACAATATCTATAACTCCGAAGGGGGCACCCATTTAACCGGGTTTAAAACAGCCTTTACCAATATAATTAATACCTATGCGCGAGAGCTTAATATTTTAAAGGATAAAGACGCTAATTTTACAGGTGCAGATGTGCGAAATGGTATGACAGCAGTAATTTCGGTAAAACATCCAGACCCAAGATTTGAAGGACAGACCAAGACCAAGCTTGACAATCAGGATGCAGCTAAAGTGGTTTCCAAAGTGACAAGTGAGGAACTGGTCCGTTATTTTGACCGCAATTTGGAAACCCTTAAAAATGTAATTGGATGTGCGGAAAAAGCCGCAAAAATCAGAAAGTCGGAAGAAAAAGCCAGAACCAATATGCTGACTAAGCAGAAATTTTCTTTTGATTCCAATGGAAAGCTTGCCAATTGCGAGTCCAGAGATGCCTCCAAATGTGAAATTTTCATTGTGGAAGGGGATTCTGCGGGGGGAAGCGCCAAGACTGCCAGGAACAGGGCTTTTCAGGCGATACTTCCTATCCGGGGTAAAATATTGAATGTAGAAAAGGCGAGTATTGACAAAGTTCTTGCCAATGCAGAAATTAAAACCATGATTAATGCTTTTGGGTGCGGATTTTCTGAAGGTTATGGCAATGACTTTGATATTTCAAAGCTTAGATATAATAAAATTATTATTATGGCAGATGCAGATGTGGATGGCGCCCATATCTCCAACCTTCTGTTAACTTTATTTTACCGGTTCATGCCGCAACTGATTTATGAAGGACATGTATTTATCGCAATGCCTCCACTTTACAAGGCAATGCCAAGCCGGGGGGCGGAAGAGTACCTTTATGATGATAAAGCCCTTGAAAAATACAGGAAACGTCATAAAACGCCTTTTACTTTGCAGAGATATAAAGGACTTGGAGAGATGGATGCCGACCAACTATGGGAAACGACCCTGAACCCTGAAACCAGAATATTAAAGCAGGTAGAGATTGAAGACGCCCGTATGGCGACAGAGGTAACAGAAATGCTGATGGGAACAGAAGTGCCGCCCAGAAAGGCATTTATCTATGAACATGCCAGAGATGCGGAATTAGATATTTAAATACTTTCGAGTCTTTTTTAGCAGGAGGGGAAGATGGAAGAAAAGATTATAAAAACTGAGTATTCTGAAGTGATGCAGAAGTCATTCATAGATTATGCCATGAGTGTTATCATTGCCAGGGCTCTGCCAGATGCCAGAGATGGATTAAAGCCGGTGCAAAGGCGGGTATTGTATGATATGCACGAGCTGGGCATCCGGTATGACAGACCTTACCGGAAAAGCGCACGTATTGTAGGCGATACCATGGGTAAATACCACCCTCATGGCGACAGCTCTATTTATGATGCCTTGGTAGTCATGACCCAGGATTTTAAAAAGGGACTTCCGCTGATAGACGGCCACGGTAATTTTGGCAATATTGAAGGGGACGGCGCTGCTGCTATGCGTTATACAGAGGCACGTCTGGAGAGAGTCACTCAGGAGTCTTTTTTATCTGATTTGGACAAAGATGTTGTGGATTTTGTGCCAAATTTTGATGAAACGGAAAAAGAGCCTTCTGTTTTGCCTGCAAAGTTTCCCAATCTGCTTGTAAACGGTTCAGAAGGAATTGCGGTTGGTATGGCAACCAGTATCCCTCCCCACAATCTGGGTGAAGTTGCAGATGCGGTTAAGGCATATATGATGGACGAAAATGTTACCACAAAAGGACTTATGAAATACGTGAAAGGTCCTGATTTTCCAACTGGCGGCATTGTCATCAACAAAGACGACCTTTTAGAGATTTATGAAACTGGAACAGGGAAGATTAAAGTCCGGGGAAAAGTGGATATTGAAAAGGGAAAAGGAGGAAAAACCAATGTGGTAATAAGTGAAATTCCCTATCCCATGGTGGGGGTAAATATTTCCAAATTCCTGCTCGATGTCGCTTCCCTTTCAGAGAGCAAAAAAACCCAGGATATTGTTGATATTTCAAATCAGTCCTCCAAAGAGGGCATCCGCATAGTTATTGAGCTGAAAAAAGATGCGGATGTGGATAATTTTATAAATATGCTTTACAAAAAGACCCGTCTGGAAGATACTTTTGGTGTCAATATGCTTGCTATTGCAGATGGTCGGCCGGAAATCATGAGCCTTAAGCAGATTATCAAGCATAATGTGGATTTCCAGTTTCAGGTGACGACCAGGAAATACACTATGCTTCTTGCAAAAGAAAGAGAGCGGAAAGAAATTCAGGAGGGTTTGATTAAAGCCTGTAATGTAATTGACCTGGTGATTGAAATACTTAGAGGTTCCAAGGACAGGCCGATGGCGAAAGCCTGTCTTGTGGAAGGAAAAGTGGATGGAATAAAATTTCGTTCGCGGGAATCAAAAGTTATGGCTGCCCAGCTACGGTTTACAGAAAAGCAGGCAAATGCAATACTTGAAATGCGATTGTATAAACTGATTGGCCTGGAACTGGAAGCCTTAATTAATGAACACGAAGAAACAATGGCTAATATTTACCGCTATGAGGATATTTTAGACCGTCATGATTCCATGGCCCAGGTTATTATAAACGAATTGGATGAAATAAAACGGATTTTTTCCACACCCAGAAAAACTGTGATTGAAAATGCCAGGGAAGCGGTATATGTGGAAAAAAAGACAGAGGAGATGGAAGTCATTTTTTTAATGGACCGTTTTGGCTATGCAAGATGTATAGACCCTTCTGTGTATGAGCGAAATAAAGAGGCGGCTGACGGCGAAAATAAATATGCGTTTCCTTGTAAAAATACAGGAAAAATTTGTATTTTTACCAATACCGGACAACTGCACACAGTAAAAGTCTCTGATATTCCCTATGGAAAATTCAGGGATAAGGGGGTTCCCATTGATAATATCAGCAATTATAATGGGGAAAAGGAAGCTGTGATTGCCGTTGCAAGCCAGAGCACATTAAATCTTTACCGGATTATATTTGTAACCAGACTTGCCATGATGAAAATTGTAGATGGTGGCGAATTTGATGTTGCCAAACGGACGGTTGCGGCAACCAAACTTAGTGAAGGGGACGAAGTAGTAAATATTGCTATTTTTAACGACCAGAAGCACATTATACTGCAAAGTGCAGAAGGTTATTTCCTCAAATTTGATGTGGAGGAAATTCCAGACAAAAAGAAGAATGCTGTGGGTGTGCGGGGAATGAAGCTGGGGACAGATGATTATGTGGAAAACGTGTATTATACCCAAAGTGGAACATCCAATTTTATAGAATACAGGGAAAAAAACGTTGACTTGCAAAAGTTGAAAGCGGCTAAAAGAGACGGAAAAGGCACAAAAATAAGAGTTTAAATTCTGGATATACAGATGGAGGGAAGAAAAATGCGTGTAATAGCAGGAAGGGCTGGAAGTCTGAAATTAAAGACTCCAGGAGGAATGGATACCAGACCAACCACTGACAGAATCAAGGAAACACTGTTTAATATTCTGCAGAGAGATATTCCAGGATGTATTTTTATTGATCTGTTTTCCGGAAGCGGCGGAATTGGAATTGAAGCTTTAAGCAGAGGAGCTGCTCATGCTTATTTTGTGGAAAACGGGAAAGAAGCAATTTCCTGTATTGTGGACAACCTTACCTTTACAAAATTTACCAGTAATGCTACACTTCTAAAACAGGACGTATTTGCTTCTCTTTCCATGATACATGAAAAAGAAGCTGACATAATTTTTATGGACCCCCCCTATCAGGCAGGATATGAACAAAAATTATTTGAATCCCTTGCTTGTCAGCCTTATGTAACAGAAAATACATTGCTGATATTGGAAGCGGAGGCTGATATGAAGATAGATTATCTGGATGACTTGGGCTTTGAAGTTATCAGGGAAAAAAACTATAGAACAAATAAGCATATTTTTGTAAGGAAGAAAGCAGTTTAATGGAGGTTATGGATGAAAAAAGCAATTTATCCCGGAAGCTTTGACCCGGTTACATATGGACATTTAGACGTAATAAGGCGGGCAGCTGAAATTTTTGACGAATTAACAGTTAGTGTTTTGAACAATAAACTAAAGACTCCATTGTTTTCTGTAGAAGAACGTGTTAAGATATTACAGGAAGCAATAAAGGACATTCCAAATGTCAGGGTAGAATCTTTCAGCGGGCTTTTAGTGGATTATGCCAAGTCCAGAAATGTTCATGTGGTAATCAGGGGACTGCGCGCTATTACTGATTTTGAATATGAACTTCAGAATGCACAGACCAATGCAAAGCTTTCCGGCGGTGCACTGGATACCATTTTTCTGACCACCAGCTTGGAGTACGCCTACTTAAGCTCTTCCAGCGTGAAGGAAATTGCCAGCTTTCATGGGGATATTTCTATGTGTGTACCTGATTTTGTGGCACAATTCGTATACCGGAAGTTTGGTTTTGAAAAGGAACGGGAGAGAGAATGAGCAGTAGAATCGAACAATTAATCGATGAGATTGAAGAGTACATTGATGGCTGTAAATATCAGGCTCTTTCAAATACCAAGATTATTGTAAATAAAGATGAAATTGACGAACTTCTCCGGGAACTTCGCATGAAGACGCCGGATGAAATTAAACGATACCAGAAGATTATCAGCAATAAGGAAGCGATTTTAAACGATGCCCGTGCTAAGGCAGAGGCATTGATTAATGATGCGACAGTACACACAAATGAACTGATTAATGAGCATGAAATTATGCAGCAGGCTTATGCACAGGCGAATGAAGTGGTAAAGATGGCAACACAGCAGGCACAGGAAATTCTGGATAATGCCACCATGGAAGCAAATAACATGCGTATGGCAGCTATGCAATATACAGACGATATTCTTGCGAACGTGGATAATATCATTATGCAGGCGGTCCGTACAACAACGGAACACTATGAAAGCTTTGTGGGAGCGCTGAATCATTACAGTGATGTGGTTAATGCCAACCGTGTGGAGTTAAACCCGCCGGAACCTGATAATTATATCAGCACTGGCGATACGGGCGCGCTTCCTGATATCGGAAATGGCGGAAAAGAAAATCTGAATCTTGATATGATTTAAAAGTCCTGCCGGCTTACCCTCAATAATGTAAGCCGGTTTTTGTTGTCTGGCAGCCTGAAATCTGAAAATGATGGGGGAGTATCATATTTGAAGGGGAATATCCAAATTATAAAAATTCTGAAAGTAGTTTTGCTGACTTTTTCTTTTACTGCTGGAATAACTTTTTGTTCTGTACCTGTTTCTGTTTGGGCAGACGAACCGCTGGTAATTGTAATTGACCCAGGTCATGGGGGAGAAAATAAAGGGGCACAGTATGAAGGATATATAGAAAAAGAAATGACTATGGCAGTTGCTAAGGCTATGAAGGAAGAGCTTTTAAAATATGATGGGGTGGAAGTGTATCTGACCCATGAAACAGATGAGGATATGACAATTAAAGACAGAGCCGCTTTTGCCGCTGAAATAGATGCTGATTTCCTGTTTTGTCTACATTTTAATTCCTCTGCAAGTCATACATATTTTGGAGCAGAGGTCTGGGTTCCTGCAGGAGGGGAATACTATGCACAAGGTTATTCTTTTGCCCAGATTGTTATGCGGGACCTGGGTGATTTAGGGCTGTATTCCAGAGGAATTAAAACAAGGCTAAATAACCGTGATGACAATTATTATGGTATCTTAAGGTACAGCACATATGAAGGCATTCCCTCTGTTCTTATTGAACATTGCCATTTAGATAATGAGAAAGATGAGAAGTTTTACCGCCAGGGTCCGGAACAGTTGGAAGAGTTTGGACGTCTTGACGCAACAGCAGTTGCGAAATATTTCAGGCTTAAATCGGAAAGCCTTGGGGCTGACTACAGCAATTTCCCAGTACCAGAAACAGAAATTCCGTCAGATATCGTAAGGCCAGACCGGACGGAGCCGGAGCTTTGTCAGATTGAAGTGACAGAAATAAATGAGGAAACAGGGGAAGTTACTGTCCGTATGGAAGCGGAAGATGAGGACAGCTACATTTTGTACTATAATTATAGCATTGATGGTGGAAACTATTACTTTATGCCGGAAACCTGGCCGAGACCAGAAGTATGGAACCATTCACTTAAGGAATTGGAATTTACAGTAAAAGTTCCTTTTGACAAGGAAATATTGCTCCGTGCAGGTGTGTGCAATGGCTTTGATTTGTGGACGGAAAGCAATATTGTTACTATTGCCCCTATTCCTGACCCGGTACGTCTTCAGGAAGAACTGCTAAGGGCCAAGGAAGAGGCATTAAGAAAGGCGCAGGAGCAATACGAAGAAATAAGGTATGAAGAACAGCAGCCTGTGACAGATGAAGATATCCGGAAAGAGCGTGTGCTTTTGCTTGCAGTCATTTCAGGAATAGCGGCCTTAATGGTCATGGTGGTTTTCTTTATGGTAAAAACCACATTTGTGTTAATAAGAGGTAATAAAAAACGGTAATTGCCGTTAAAATCATCTTGTGCATAACATAGTCCATAATGGAAAGGTCCGTGTTCTTAATCATGCCATAAGTCTGGGCAATACAGGACAATCCGCCAAAGGGAAGCACACATAACACAAAAAGCTGTGCATTATTTTTTAAGAGTCCAATACCGCCTGTTATTTCCAAAAGGCAGCCAATACTTCCAGAAAGAAGGGTATGGAAAGGTTCTTTTAATGATTGGAAGGAGAGAATTGGAAGGATAAAGAGCAGATTAAAGAAAACCATATATCCTCCCAGCCGTGCAATACTGGAAAGAGATTGGAAAACAGACTCATCTAATGCGCTAAACAATGAGAGGGAAGTTTCTTTTACCACTCTGCCATTACCAGTTTCTTTTTTTATACTTGTTCCAAAAACTGTATAGCGAAGAAAAAGCCCATAAAGAAAGGGCAGTGCATACATCCCAAAAAGAAAAGGGACAGGATTGTAAAGACCTAAGGTGGGAAGTACAAAGCTTAAAAAATATACAGGTCCAATATTATTACAGAAGGCAAGAAGAAAAGAAGCTTCCTGTTTTGAAATCTGTTTTTGTTCATATAATTGTGCTGCCACGTGGGCTCCCATGGGAAAGCCACACAAAAAACCGATAACCATTCCATAAACACAGGAGCTGCTTATGGAAAAAAGGCGTCCAAGAACAGGATTTAACAATTTTACAAAAGAACCAGTCAGGTTCATGCGAATAATGATACCTGAGAGAACCATAAAGGGAAAAAGAGTAGGAATCATCCTCTCAAACCAAAGGTTTAAGCCATTTAGGGCAAGTGCAAGGCAGTCTGTCGGAAAGGTGAGAATAATAACAGTAAGTATAAAGGCCAGAAGAGTGTAGAAATAAAATTTCAGTTTCATGATAGGCTCTTTTTCCCTTTTGTGTTATTATAATGTTTATGAGATTAGACAAATTATTATGCGAAATGAATATAGGCGCCCGGAGCAAAGTAAAAGCGCTGATAAAAAGC
>CAMUHA010000054.1 GCA_947088515.1 uncultured bacterium | reverse complement strand
CGCAGCCGGAGGAATCATACCTGCTGCTTTGTTTTCCGCGGGGCTGTCTGCCGCTTGTGGTGTCATCTCCCGCATAGACAGTGAGGTGGTTTTCTGCTTCATTTACAAGGCTGGTAATGTCGAAGCAGAAGGAAGAATAGCCGCCTTTATGGATTCCGGCTTCTTTGCCGTTTACCCATACATGGCATTCATAATCCACCGCACCAAAATGCAGCAAAATTTTTCCCAGGGGTCGGTTTGGAGAAACGGTGAAGGTCCGGTGATACCACACTGCACGGATAAAATCTTTGTGTTCCACTCCGCTTAACCGGCTTTCCGGACAAAACGGAACCATAATTTTTTCTAAAAGATTAGTTTTTTCATATAATTTCCGGTCAATTCCGCTGTTTCCGAAATCAAATTCAAAGTCCCATTCCCCATTCAGATTCACCCAGTCCGCTCTTTCCATAAGGGGCTGTGGATGTTCTGGTCTTGGTATTGTATTCATTTGTATAACCTCCTTTAAGCATGCTGTATACTCTTTTTATCTTAATAAAGATTAGGGAAACATTCCATAGATATTTTAATGAAAAATAGGAAAATAATATTTTTATACTTTTCGTAAAAATTTCCATGGAGCATCTTTAGATTCTTTATTAAGATAAAAAGGAGGAACTTGAGGTAATATTTATATAAACAGAAGTTTTTTTAGAGAAAGGCAGGATTTCCATATGGATGCACAGTATAAAGATATATTATGGAAGAAACGGGAAAATGGGGTATTAGTGGCAGCGCACAGAGGAACCAGCGGGGGCAACATTATCAGAAATACATGTCTGTCCTATGAAAATGCGCTGCTGCATGGAGCAGATATAATTGAGACAGACGGAGTCCTTAGCACAGATGGTGTATTTTTTGCTTTCCATGATGGGGAGGAAGAGGTTATGTGGGGGGAGCGGAAGGATATACGTAAAATGTCATCGGCAGATATTGAGGCGCTTCCCTGCAGAAACTGGCTGAATGCTTTTACTGCTCAGCATGTGGAACGGTTTGAGGTAATTTTGGAGCGATTACGGAACAGGTGCCTGATAAATGTTGACCGAACCTGGTTTTACTGGAAAGAGATTATCCGGTTTTTAGATAAATTTAAGATGTATGACCAGATTATCTTAAAGGCTCCAGCAGAGGAAACGTATCTTAAAGAGCTGGAAGAGTCAGGCTCACCTGTTATGTTTATGCCGATTATCAAAACCGTGAACGAATGGAAGCTGGTGCAGAAATACAACGTGAATACAGTGGCAGTGGAAATCGTCTTTGAAAACCTGGATGATGCGGTTGTTCAGGAGGCGTTTTTGACAGAACTTCATAAAGCGCATGTTCTGATTTGGGGAAACACCCTGGTTCTAAGCGATGATGTTACTCTGTCAGCCCATTTAGATGATAACAGGGCAATTTTAAATGGACCTGATATGGTTTGGGGAAGATTAATTGATATGGGATTTGACATTATCCAGACAGACTGGCCTGCATTGTTAAAAAACTATGTGTCAGGCCAAAACCTGCGTTAAAGGAAGAAGAAACTTGAGAAAAGAAATGAAAGGCAGAAGTGGGGGAGGCTATGGAACAGAAAAGAAAGGTGCTGATTGTGGAAGATGAAGTGCTGGTCAGAGAGGGATTAAAGAGTGTGATTGGATGGGAACGTCTGGGGATGGAAGTGATAGGGGATGTGGCGAATGGAAAACAGGCGCTGGAGGTTTACGAAAGGGAAAAGCCGGATATTATTTTGACTGATATTCGTATGCCAGTGATGGACGGACTGGAGTTGATTGCACAGATTCGCGGGCAGGATGAGAAAACCAGAATTGTAATACTTACCTGTTATGAAGAGTTTGGCTATTTGCAAAAAGCGCTGCGGCTGGGAGTGTCAGATTATATCCTGAAGCTGAAGATGAAGCCTTCAGAAATTGAGGCGGCTATGGCAAAGGTAAAACGAAAGCTGGACGAAGAGATGGACGGCAGAGAAGAGCGGCTGGAGGAGGCAGAGAGCTTCCGATTGCAGAAGGAAGAGGAGCTTAAACAGTACATTTTTTATAATCAGGTTCCGGAAAGTCTTTTCAGAAGCAGAATGGAGAAGCTAAACCTTGCTGTTCGTGAAGAGAATATTGTCCTTTGCAGGATGGTACTGCAGAAATATGAAAAGGCACAGGCACGTATTATGGATGAGAGGGGGATGCTGATCCGGTTTCTGGTTTTAAATGTGACAATGGAGATTATGGAAAAATATGGAGGCGGGGAGATTGTCCAGGAGGGAGATGACTGCTTTTTGATTCTTATGAACATGGATTTTGATGAAGGGTGGGAGAGACTGGAGGGAATGCAGCAGGAGATATCTTGTGTCCTTTTGGACTTTATTGAGGTGCAGGCGGCATGGGGAATTAGCAGTATGACGCAGTCTTTTGCCGCATTGCCTGAAATGTATCAGGAATGCTGCGAAAAGATGCAGGATGAGAAAACAAGTCTAAGTGTGGAAATTTATGAAGCGGTGCGGTATATTGATGAACATTTGTCTGAAAGGCTTACATTAAACCAGGTGGCGGACAGCATCTGCCTTAGTCCAAACTATTTAAGCAGCCTATTTAAGAAAGAACTGGGTGTGGGGTTTGTGGATTATATTACAGAAAAAAGGGTGGAGAAGGCAAAGGAGCTTTTGACAAATACAGGAATGAAGACGTATGAGGTAGCACAGCAGACTGGATTTTTAGATGAAAGTTATTTTTCGAAAACCTTTAAAAAAATTACAGGAAAACGTCCAAGCGCATTTCGGAAAAGGAAGGAAATATGAGGATTCCTTTATATAAAAGTATTTTTGTCAGAACCATGGCGGCAGTGTCCATAAGCTTTCTTGCAGTTCTTTCAGGATGTTTCTTTTTTCTGTATTTCAATGTAATGGATTCCTTAAAAGAGCGGACTGACTTAGAAAAGCTTCAATCCTTTACACAGCTGGAATATAACATAGATGCTTTTAGCCGGGAGGTGGAGCTTTTGACAGAGCGGCTGATTAATGAAACTGTGCTTACAGATATGGTATATGTGGGGAGGCAGGAGGAGCGTACTGTTATACAGATGAAGGCTGATTACTTCCGGGGGCTGGGGAGTATCTTTGTCCAGTATGGCTATGTGGATTCCATTTGCTTTTACAATTCAGATGGAATGACGCTTGTAATGGACAAGAGACGAAATATGATACAAAACAGCGAGGAAGAGATGGGCCGTTTTTTTAGGGAGCGGCTGTCGGATATGGAAAAGCCGTTAGGAGGAGTGAAATGGTATGGGGGATATACCAATAAAGACTTTTTTGAATTAAATGCAAAAGAAAAGGAGGTTTCCTGTCTGTCGGTCTGCAGGCCGGTGTACTGGAATACCCGAAAGGCCTGGCTGGTAGTGAATATAAACCAGGAGCATTTTATGGATATTTATAATGCGCCGGAAAGGGAAAAGGTACAGCCGGAAGTGACTTATATTCTGGATGAAAAGGGGATGATAATATCGCATCCCGATGAAAAATCTATAGGGGAGATAAAGGGAGAAGAATACTTAAGATGTATAGCAGAAGGAGCCTGCACTTTTGAAGAAGACGGAAGGCAGGTTTTGTGTTATCCGCTGCAGCTTGAGGGCTGGGTAATGGTTAATGAAATGCCCTTGTCAGCTATTTTAAAAGATGTGGAAAACATCCGGTATATTTTTGTGGTGACAGTGACAGTGGCGATTGTCCTTGCGGTTTTGTTTCCGGTATTGTGGGTGCGCCGTTTAGCCCAGCCAATTATGGAAACGGTGGATGCGCTAAAGAGTATGGAGGATGGAACTCTTGGCATTGTTCTGGATGCGGAAGAAGAGAGCAAGGATGAAATAGGACTATTAAGAAAACAATTTAACAGGATGTCCACAAGAATTGAAGACCTGGTGGAGGAAAACGCCCGGATGGAGGAAAATAAACGGGAAGCAGAGATGAAGATGTTAAAGTACCAGCTGAACCCTCATTTTCTATATAATACCCTGAATACGGTAAAGTGGATGGCAGCCATAAAGGGGGAGGAAGATATTGTAGACTGCTTAAGCGCACTGGGAAATATTTTGCAGCCTATGTACCGGGATACGAGCCCCTTTTGGACGTTGGGAGAAGAGAAACAGTATATTACAAGCTATGGAAAGGTTATGGATTACAGATATGGGGAAAGAACAACGCTTTATGTGGAGGTTCCGCAGAAACTGTGTGGGGCAGTGATACCTAAGTTTATTCTTCAGCCTGTTACGGAGAATGCCTTCATGTATGGAATGCCGGAGGATGGGACAGCAATGGAAATACGCATTGTGGGAAGGCGGGAGGAAAAAAGTCTTTTGCTGACTGTTTCTGATAATGGGCAGGGGATGGGGGAAGAAGAGATAAAGAAACTGCGGGAAGATATTAAGGTTGGAAGGGAAACAAGCCATATCGGCCTTTCTAATGTTAATTCCAGACTTCATTTGCTTTATGGCGAGGAATATGGTCTTATGCTTAACGGCCAAAAGGGCAAGGGAATTACGGTTACAATAAGGCTTCCTCTAAAGAGCATTTAAAGGAGACTGATAAGATTTTTCCCCTTTTCGTATATTTTTACTAAAGAAGCCTAAACATATCTTAAAATATCATTAAATATGACTAAAAGTCGAAGGAATGTCTATGGTACATTTCTCCGGCTTTTATTATGATAAAGATAACTTACATAAGAAAATTTTAGAAAGGAAGGTAGAAGATGCCGGTTAAGGGAGAAAAGAAGTCATTGACGGAACGGCTGGGGAGAAAAAGAGTAAGGGGATTAAAGTATTTACTTCTGGCAGTTCCCTTTATGGTTTATGTGTTTGCAATGAGCTATGTACCGCTGATGGGATGGATTTATTCTATATTTGATTACAGAATGGGGCAGCC
Source organism: uncultured bacterium (assembly GCA_947088515.1). GTDB lineage: Bacteria > Bacillota > Clostridia > Lachnospirales > Lachnospiraceae > Suilimivivens. The sequence continues at coordinate 12,074 of CAMUHA010000054.1, read as the reverse complement.
TTTTCTGGATTTTGGAAGTATGAAGTTTATAGGATTTGAAAATTTTAAAAAGCTATATATGGAACGCTCGGAGGTTCTTAGGGTAATGCGTAATACGCTGGTGATGAGCGGACTTGGCCTTTTGTCTACGCCTGTGCCAGTGCTTTTTGCAATTATGTTTAATGAGATTAAGGGAAAGCGATTTAAAAAGTTTATACAGACAACCACTACGCTGCCTAATTTTATCAGCTGGATTACAGTGTACGGGATTGCCTTTGCATTTTTTTCTGTTAATGGATTTGTCAGTATGATACTGAAAAAGTTTGGGATTGAAACCTCCCCTACAGGAATTCTAGGAGAACTGGATAAGGTTTGGCCTTTACAATGGTTTCTGGGCATATGGAAGTCTTTTGGATGGTCGTCAATCATTTATATAGCGGCAATTGTGGGAATTGATGCAGAGCTTTTTGATGCGGCAAGGGTGGACGGAGCAGATAAAATACAAAGAATCTGGCATATTACTTTGCCTGGGATTATGCCGACCTATGTTGTCATGCTGTTGCTTGCTATCAGCAATATACTTACCAACGGTTTTGACCAGTTCTTTATGTTCTATAACCCTTTGGTGTCGGACAGGATAGAAGTGCTTGACTATTATGTGTACAAAACAGGATTTTATATCAATGATTATCCCTACTCTATTACGCTGGGGATGCTGAAATCGCTTCTTAGTATTGTGCTTTTGTTCTCGGCAAATGGAATTTCCAAAAAGATAAGAGGAGAGGCGATTGTTTAGACAGTAGTCCATAAAGCCTTATATATGGCGGAAAGTGAGAGATTATGATAAAAAATACAAATAATAAGATTAAGGTTTCACATAAGGACAAAGCTCTGCAAATTATTATTCATATCTGCATGGTATTGGCTGTACTTTTATGTATTTATCCTTTCTGGTATCTGGTGATATATTCCGTATCGGACCCGGCGCAGGCGTTAAAAGGAGTCTGGCTGCTTCCAAAGGGATTTACGCTGTATGCTTACCAGTGGATTTTTAAGAACACGGGTTTTGGAAATGCCTTTTTTATTTCCGCAGCAAGGACGGTGATAAGTACGGCTCTGTGTCTTTTGGGGTCATCTTTGTTTGCCTATCTTGTAACCAAAAAGGAAATGATTGGTAGGAAGTTTGTTTACCGATTTGTAATCATTACGATGTATCTGGGGGCAGGGCTGGTGCCTTATTATATCACTATGAAGGCTTATCATCTGAACAATTCCTTCCTGCTGTACATTGTCCCTGGAATTGTGAATGCCTATTACGTGATTTTGATAAAGACTTTTATAGAACAGATTCCACCTTCTCTGGAAGAGTCGGCAATGATGGATGGAGCAGGATTTTTTAAGACTTACACCAGTATTATATTGCCGCTTTCCAAGCCGATTATTGCAACTGTGGCAGTGTATACATCGGTGGGAGCATGGAATGCGTGGCAGGATAATTATCTGCTGGTACAGGATTCAAAGCTGCAGACAGTACAGCTGCTTTTATATAACTGTATTAATCAGGCCCAGCGGCTGGCGGATAGTATGAAAAGTGGGATGATTGTGGCTCCGGGGACAGTAACTGTGTCGGAAGAGACGATTAAGATGGCCACAACAATTGTAACGGTATTGCCGATTATGTTGGTATATCCGTTTTTACAGAAATATTTTGTTAAGGGAGTTATGATGGGGGCTGTAAAAGGTTGATGCCTTTTTAGCATAGAAAGAAGAGCCGCCATGGGCGGCAGAAGGAGGAAGTATGGGAAGAACGAAGAGATGGAAAAAGCTGGCAGCGCTGCTTTTATGTGTGTCTATGGCGGCTGGGATTTGTGCCTGTGGAAATGGGAAAGACGGAAAGGATGGCCAGGGAAGCGGAGCGGCAAAGACAGACGAGGGAACAACTGGAGCAAATGCTGATGCGGCGTCAGATTCAGAAACCAGTAAGGCGTCAGATGAAGAGGTAGTCACAATCACAGCCATGTTTGCGGTGGGAGGTGATGGAATATCCACAGATGATGCGGTAGGGCAGTATATTAAAGATAAGCTTGGGATTGTTCTGGAATATACAGATGTATCTGATGATAAGCTTAAAGTCATGGCAGCAGGCGGGGATTTACCTGATATTGTGGAACTGCATAATGATGCAGGCGTTCAGATGCTGGATAATCTGATTAATTCAGGCGCTCTGTGGCCAATGGATGAATGGCTGGAGAATAATGGTGAGAACCTGAAAGCCAAAATTCCTGATGGTTTAAAATATTCCAAAGAAGTGGTTGGAAAAGGACAGACATGGTTTATTCCTGTAGAAGTGCAGACCATGAATGAGGATGTGCCAAATAAAAATGGTTTTGTAGGATTCTTTACCAGGTGGGATTACTATAAAGAATTAGGGTATCCGGAAATCCACAATGAGGATGAATATCTGGATGTGCTTAAACAGATGATGGACGCGCATCCGGAGACAGCAGATGGCAAAAAGGTTTATGCGTTGTCAGGATGGATTGACTGGGGTCTGTGGCCATATACAATCAGTTATCCGTTTAGCCATGGATATGGAAACCAGCCAAACAATCAGCTATACAATAAAGAGACAGATGAGCTTGAAGATATGTTCACAAAGGAAGACGGGATTTTCTGGAAAACACTGGCCTTTTTTAACAAAGCATACAGGATGGGAATTATGGATCCGGAAGCTTTTACAATGAAGGCGGCACAATATGATACGAAGGTAGCAAATGGAGAGGTACTGGCATGTGCATATGGATGGCAGCAGCCAGATACTGCAATATGCGGGGAAGAAGCAGGGATGTTTGTTATTCCAGGAGCGTTCCCTTATATATCACAGATTTATCCCAATGAAAGCAGCTTTGGATATGGAAGAAATAACTCTCTGGTAATCAGCTCTAAATGTGAACATCCTGAAAAGGTAATGGAGCTTTTGGATTTTCTGAACTCAGATGAAGGGTCCAGACTGGTACGGACAGGTATTCAGGGAGTGGATTGGGATTATGTGGATGGAAAGCCGGAATTAATTGGAGCGCGTCTGGAGAATTTCCTTAGTGGTGAAAGCAATAAACCGGAAGCTGGTATTGGCAGATATGTATGGCTCACCTCCCAGACAGCTACCAATCAGGCAGAGGATGGTTATCCTCTTGACTTAACTCTTTCCAAAGAGTACAGTGTTCAAAATGTAAATGCGGCAGAGAAGGACTTCTGCGATTTCTATACAAACGGCGCGGCAAGCTATCCCGGCGAAGCTTATGTGCAGCTTGTACATGAAGGCAAGATGAAAACCTTAGGAAAGGGCGGGAAGACAGCAGCCCTTATGGAATCAGTATCTGATGAATCAGCAAGGATATTTACCAAGGCGGATGAATATTTCCAGGCTAATATTGCTAAAATTATTACCTGTGCAGATGATGCGGCATTTGAAGCGCAGAAGCAGAAGATGATTGATGATGTGATGGCTATGGGATATGAAGAGGCTTTAGCGGAAGTAAATGAGAAGTTTGAGGCGGCGAAAGAGACAGCGAAGGTATTTGAGTAGGGATGAGTATGTAAGATAGAGGGGGAGATAATTCTTCCTCTCTATTTTTGAGAGGAGACTGATTGAGATGAAAGGAAGGAATATGGATAAAGACATAAGGTCTGGTTCTGTGAAATTTTATCCAATGGGCAGGAAGGATGCTTTTGGGACTGTATTGGAAGGCCGGATAGGAAAAGTTGCAAAAAGAGGAATGGAAAGGCTCCACGCACCGGAGTTTAACGAAAAGTTTCTGATAGCGGATCTTGATTTTAATCAGGAGAGATGGTTTACCAACTATAGTGGAGATATTTCCGGGCGGTTTCTGGAATGTATGACACTGGCAGGAGGCGGGGATGCGTCTTATCACCCTGCTCTGCCTTATATGCTGGCGCATATACCGGAAAACCAAAGAGAGGAAGGATATTTTGGCATTTATGTGGATTTTGGCAAAGCTATAGACTATGAACAAGAAATTCCCCGGATGATGCCTATATTGTGGGGAAATGCCCGGATGCTGCCTGCGCTGGTGTTGGCATGGCAGACATTTGGCGATGAAAGGATGCTGGAGGGCGCCAGAAAATTGGGGGATTTTTATATCCGTTCTTCCAAAGAGCTGATATCGCCGGAACGGGTGGAGGAGTACCGGGCAACCGGAACTTATGCGCCGGGCTATGCCACCTGTTATTTTCCTGCCATGGAGGGACTTGTGCGGCTGTGGGAAGCAACCGGAGAGGAAAAATATTTGGAGCAGGCAGGGAAAATGGCAGATTTTCGAAAGAAATACGGATTTGACCATCTTCCTATTGACCATTCCCATGGATATCTGTGCAGCTTGTATGGACTTCTTCTTTTATATTGTTCCGAAGGTGAGGAAAAGTGGCTGCAAATGGCAGAGGAAAACTGGAATGCGCTGATGGAGGGGGGATATGTGCTGCCAACAGGAGGACTTTTGGAAAAGGCAGTGATTGGATTTGATTTGGATGAAGGCTGTTCCCAGGCAGACTGGCTGCGGGTGAATCTCTTGTTTTATTCCATTACAGGCAGGGAAAAGTATCTGGATATGGCGGAGCGTGTGCTTAATAACCAGCTGCGGATAAATCAGTGTACGACAGGCGGATTTGGCCATAGAAGAGTTTTGTACGATGCTTATGGGGCGGCAGGATATGGAACTTATCTCTGGGAAGCTTTATGGTGCTGTGATTTTCATGTGGTAACGGCGCTTTTGGAGTTAAAAAGATATGTTTTACTGCAGGGTGGGGAACCTGATGTTGTTATGATTCCGCTTTTTATTGATTTTAGGGCAGAAAATGAGTATGCCCATGTGACAATGAAACAGCTGGAAGGTCCGGCGTATAAAAGACAGTGGAAGATTATCGTATCTCCTAAAACGGAACCTGTAAAAATCAGACTTCGGATACCAGACTGGGCAGGGGAAATCAATGTATTTGATGACTGCAAAACGGCAGTTGTTCTGGAAAAGGAAGGAAGATGGCTTAAACTGCCTGCTGCAAAAGCGACTGTGGAATATACATGTGAGGCGGTATGCCCGGTATGGCTGGAAAACCGTCATTTTGAACGGGGCCTGTTGGCGTGTGATAATCATACATTTCTTCTCCGTCAGGGACCGGACCTTCTCGCGCAGATACAGCCCGGAGCGGCGCCTGCGGTAATTGACAGGTTGGGGGAGAATGAGGAAGCCGTTTATGTGTTTGGAGCAGAAGGAGGAAAAATCAAACCGGCAGGCAGGATGGAAGGCTAAAGCAGGTTAAAACCAGTGAGGGGGGATAGGTTTGGAAATAGATAAAAACACGGTTTCCGCACAAGGACAGCTGCCGTTGGATTCGCATATTACTTTTGAGGAAATGGGAAGGGATGGGATAAAAGTTGCATTTGTAGGAAATTCCATCACCAGACATGGCAGAGCGCCGCAGATAGGATGGAACTGTGACTGGGGGATGGCGGCGTCCGCAAAGGAAAAGGACTATGTACATGTGATATCAAAAGGCCTGGAAGATAAAAATATTGCCGCAAATATTTGTATCTGTAACGCTTCAGAATGGGAGAGGACCTGTGGAACAGGGGTTAAACTGCAATATTTTGAAAAAGTAAAATTGTTCAGACCGGATGTTCTTGTTATGAGAATTGTTGAAAACTGGCCAGTTGGGGATTTTCTGCCGGAAGTTTTTGAAGCGGCATATGATGGGCTGATAGAGTATTTAAGGGCGGATAATACAAGAATAATTTTGTCTACAGGCTTTTGGAAGCATCCAGGGGATGAAATCATTATGAAAATTGCTGGAAAAAAGCGTTTGCCCTGTGTTTATCTGGGAGAGCTTGGGGAGATGGAGTCTATGAAGGCAGCCGGACGTTTTGCCCATACGGGTGTGGCTGCCCACCCAGGGGATGCTGGCATGGAATGGATTGCTAAGAAACTGTTTGAAAAAATAATTTGCTGACAGTTGCGTAAATTAAAAACAAGACATGAGGATGTATGATGGAAAATGAAAAAGAAATAAAAAGCTATTTATTAAAACGGATGGGAAAAATTATGAAGCAGCCATTGGGCAGGCTTAAATACCCTTTCTTTGATCCGGGAATGGATTATGCCGGAGAGCAGTGGGACTGGGATTCCTGTTTTGAGGGGCAGGCGCTTTATGGGGCATTTGATATCTTTTCCGAAACGGAACTTGCCGGATATGGAATTACAAGGGAGAAAGTTGCAGAGCATGGAAAAGGGAGTGTCCTGAATTTTCTGGAAGCCCAGGAGGAGGATGGATATATTCCGATTTTGGTCTGTGAAGGCGGAATATTTGAAGGATATTTTAAAAAAGAACATGAAAATAACCAGTGTGTAAATCCGGGAAAGCTGATTTGTCTAGCGGCCTGTAACGCTTGCAGATTTACAGGGGATTATACCTGGCTGGATGTGGATAAGCTGATTGCTTATCTTGGATATTTTGAGAAGAATTTGTACCATGAAGCAACAGGGCTTTTCTTTTTCCAGGATGACATTATGGTAGGCATTGATAATAATCCAACGGTATTTTACCGCAATCCGCGTTCGTGTGCAGATATATACCTGAACAGTATTATGTATGTGGAATATTGTTCTGCATCAGAGATTCTGAAAATGACAGGTGATGGCAGGGCAGAAGAAATAGCAGACAAGGCAGCGAAACTAAAGGATGCGGTAAACCGTGAAATGTGGGATGAACACGATGGCATATTTTATTCTCAGGACCTTACCAGATATGAGGCGGAAAAGAAAGTAAAGGATATGAAATTCCATTCAGGTCTGGGACCTTCCTGGAACAGCACACCGTTGAAAATCCGGTTTTGGGCATGTTTTCTTCCTATGTGGGCAGGACTGTGTCCGGCAGACCGGGCAGAACGCATGTGTAAGCATTTGGAAATAAATGATGATATATTTGCAGCGTATGGAATCCGTACCTGTGCCCGGAATGAAAAGATGTATAATCTGGAGAAAAGCTCAAACCCTTCCAACTGGCTGGGGGCTGTGTGGACAGTGGCAAATGTGCTTATATGGATTGGACTTAAGCGCTATGGCCATGTGGAGCTTGCAGAGAAGCTCAAAAACGCTACAATATCGTTACTGGGAAATTCTGTAAAAAACTATGGTGACACGTTTGAAAGCTATCATCCGGATACCGGGGAACCTATGCTGCATCCCGAATTTTTAAGCTTTAACCTGCTGGTGTTTGAAATGATGAAGTAAAAAAAAGTAAATGATATATAAGAAAATTACATTAGGCTGAACACTTATTATGGCGTTCATTTTCTCCAGCTTCAGGCAACACATAAAATAAGAAATAAAAAATCCAAAAAACTATTGACGGAACATGGAAAAAGTGTTAATTATTTTTATTATAATAAAATAGATGAGGTGTCAATATGTTGGAGAGATTGAATCAGATGAAGATGAAAAAAAAGCTTAATTTCGGCTATGGCGTAGTCATTGGATTAATGGTAATATCGGCTTTGTTCAGCATGATAGGCATGGGGATAATATTTAAAAACCTGCAGAATTACGCTAATGGCGCACAAAGGGCAGATACGGCCGTAAAAGACTGCAGAATAAACATTAATATTGCGGCCAGAAATATCCGTGAGATGATGTTAAATGATGATAAGAGTACATATGCCAGTTATAGGGAGAAAGTTGAAAACCGTTTATTGTCAATCACCGATGAATTAGAGGTTTTAAGAAATACAAAGAAGGTGGATGATTCACTTTGCCAGCAGTATACAGACGCTTTGAATAAATGGGGAAATATTGGCTATAGTATCATAAATGATATGGAAGCAGGGAATGATGAAGCGGCTTATGAAAAAATGCTGAAGGAATGTATTCCTGCACTGGAAACAGTAGTAAGCGTTTCAGAACAGATTGATGCCATTACGAGCCAGTTAAAGCAAGATGCGCTTAGAATCAGTAAGAACACATTTGTGGGTGGTGTTGTGCTTATGGTGGTGTTTATCATTGTAGCAACACTTTTATCAGCTAAAATCGGAAAATATATTATTCAGTCCATTACCGTACCAATCCAGAAGCTGGAAGTTGCTGCAAGCGAGCTGGCAGCAGGAAATCTTCATAGCACACTGGATTACCATTCATCTGACGAAATTGGAAGTCTTGCCCACAATCTTAGAAAATCTATTGACACATTAAGTGTTTATGTGGATGATATTGCACAGGCTATGAAAGAGTTCTCTTCGGGCAATTTTGACGTAACGCCAAATGTGGAATGGAAGGGCGATTTTGTAGGTATATTGGATTCTTTTATGGGGTTTGAAAAAAGTATGGCGGATACGGTAAAAGGAATCCAGAAGGTTGCAGACAGTGTGAAAGATGGGGCGCATCAGGTTTCGGAAAGCGCTACGGACCTTGCAAATGGAGCGTCTGAGCAGGCCGGCATTGTAGAAGAATTGTCCGCCACGATTGAAAATATTTCTGACCAGGTATCACAAAATGCTGAAAATGCTAAAAAGATTAGCAGACGAGTGGAAAATGTCGGGGAAGAGATTATCATAAGCAATGGTAAGATGGGTGAGATGGTTGCATCCATGAAGGAAATTAACGAATCCTCCAAACAAATCAGTAAAATTATTGCAACAATTAATGATATTGCATCCCAGACCAACCTGCTTGCGCTTAATGCGTCTATTGAGGCGGCAAGGGCAGGGGAGGCTGGAAAAGGGTTTGCAGTTGTTGCTGACCAGGTATCTGTACTGGCTGCCCAAAGCGCGGAGGCAGCAAAAGATTCAACTGTATTAATAGAATCTTCCGTGCAGGCGGTAAGTAAGGGAATGGTGATTGCGGATGAGACAGCCCAGCAGCTCCAGAATGTAGTTAGCGGTTCCAAGATTATAACAGAGGAAGTTAACAGTGTGGCAGACGCACTGGAAGCACAGGCAGAATCCTTTGTACAGATCAATCAGGGAGTTAATAATATTAATGATGTTGTACAGACTAATTCTGCAACTTCACAGGAATGTGCTGCTGCAAGTCAGGAAATGAGCGGCCAGGCTACTACATTGGAAGGACTTATCAGAAAGTTTAAAGTAGCTAAATTTAAAAAGAAATAATTATAAAACAAAAGGCGGTTTTCGACCGCCTTTTTGTGCATGGAGGAAGAGTGAAAATTTTCATTCTGGAGATTTGTGCTACGCACAAAGTCTCCAGGCTTTGGGAAGGAGTATGGTTTTTAAAATGGAAGAATCATTTTTAAAGGAAATTAAGGAGAGCGCAGCACAGGCTGTACAGGAATTGCAGGAACAGGCCCGCTTATCCGGAGGGGATATATTGGTGGTGGGATGTTCATCCAGTGAAATCGTTGGTGAACGTATTGGAACCGCTTCAAGTCTGGAGACTGCCCAAGCAGTATTCGAGGGGATTTATGAAGTGACTTCAAAACGGGGCATTTATCTGGCGGCCCAGTGCTGCGAACATTTGAACAGAGCGTTGATTGTGGAAGAAGAGCTGGCAAAAAGAGAAAGGCTTCCTGTTGTTAATGTGATTCCTCAGCCCAAAGCAGGAGGGTCCTTTGGCACGACTGCTTATAAAAGATTTTTACGCCCGGTGGCGGTAGAGCATATTACGGCACAGGCAGGTATGGACATAGGGGACACGCTGATAGGAATGCACCTGGCGGATGTGGCAGTGCCTGTGCGGATGGGGATAAGAAGGATTGGAATGGCACATTTGGTGTGTGCAAGGACAAGAGGGAAATTTATTGGCGGAGAAAGAGCTGTTTATGATAAAGAAATGCTTTAAGAAGCCGGGGCTTTGGAAAGGAGCATGGTTATAAAAATGGGAAATGATTACCGGAAGGCTATACAGGAGGATAACATGCAGCAAAATGGAGAAGAGGAATTTCAGGACAGTAATTATGGGTATACCGGAAATCCTTTTGCGGATTTGGATTATAATCTTTGTAAGAGGTGCAGGCGCAAGCAGATAGACCGGACTGAAAATCCAAATTCTGAATTGTGCAGGGATTGTCGGGAGGAATTAATTAAATTGAGAATACCGCCTTACTTTTTTGTGATTGGTGTGGTGGTAATTTGTATGATGTTGTTTACATTTCTTACTTCCATAAAAGGATTTGAAAAGCTGGAATCTTATACCAGTGCGGAAAGCCTTGCAGATGATGGCTATGTGATTACGGCAATGGAGAACCTGCTTGATGTTCTGGAAGAAAATCCTGATAATAAGGATGTGGCTATAAGAGTGGCGGACATTGGGGTAAAGTATGGATATTATGATTATGCAGCATATGCAATAGATAGTTTTCTGGTGGGAAAATCGGTTTCAGACGGGCAGTACAATAAGCTTAACGGTTACATAAAACAGATAGATACTTATTATGACACCCTTGAATTGAATGATGAAGTCTGGGAAGAAGTGTACGCATTCGTAGAGGACGAGAACGACATAGAGGCAATTTTTAGTGATTACAATAGAGAGATGTCTCAATATATTGGAAACAAGGCGTATGACCAGGCATTGCTGTACTACTATCTGGCATATATGTCCCTGGATGAGGATGAAAGGAATTCCTATTTTGTGGAGTGTATTAAAACCGACCCACATTATTATGATGCTTATGCACAGATTGCCAATTCCTACCGGCGTCGGGGAGATTTTAAAACAGCACGTAAGTGGGTGGATGATGCTTATAAAATTAATAAAGAGGATTATTCGGTATTAAGGGCCATCGCCACCTTGGAGCTTGTGGAAGGAAATTTGGAAAAGGGACTGGATTTTGCGTCTCAGGCTTTTGATATTTATCCGGAAGGAGAATATGTGATAGACACTTATATCGTAGCGCTGGCTGCGAATGGAAAGGAAGAAGAAGCAAGACAACTGACTGAAGAATATGAGGAAGATTATATTTTTGATGATGACTTGTATGCGTTTTTGGATGGCAAAATGACGCTGGAAGAATATTACGTAGGTGAATAGGGGGATAATGTTATGATTGTACCGGGAATACTAATATCAATTGCCACCTTTCCGGGGGTAGCTGTTCATGAGCTGGCACATCAGGTATTTTGCAGGATTGGAAGAATACCGGTTTATGAGGTAAAATATTTTCAGATAAAGAATCCATGTGGTTATGTGCTGCATGAGTCCACATCAAACCCATGGAAAAATTTAATGACAGGTCTTGGTCCCTTTTTTGTAAATACAATTCTGGGTATACTGATCACCCTGCCTGCCTATGCCAATGTTTTTGGCTATGGACCGTCTGAGGATACGCTGGGAATACTTGTGAAGTTGTGCAGTTATGTTCTTTACTGGCTGGGAGTATCTATTTTGATGCACGCCTTTCCCAGTACAGGAGATGCTACAGCGCTGGTAGAGAGCGTTCTGAAAAACAAAGAAGTCAATATTCTGGCCAAAATCGTAACGGCGCCTTTTATAGGACTGATATATCTGGGGGCGTTTGGCTCCATGTTCTGGCTGGACTTAGCCTATGGCGTGGGAGTGTCAATGCTTATGCCAAAACTTATCAGCATGTGGTTATTTTAGGTAAAATCCTTGAAAAATTTCCGCCCATTTGCTACACTTATTATTAATATTATGGTATTTTGAAATATATAAATATTAAAGGAGCGTGCATTATGAACAAAGTAACATTTGACTATTCTAAAGCGGCCTGCTTCATCAAGGACCATGAAGTGGAATCCATGAAGAAACTGGCGATGGATGCAAAGGAAGTATTGGTATCCAAAACGGGAGCGGGAAATGACTTTCTTGGCTGGGTTGACCTTCCGGTGGATTATGATAAGGAGGAGTTTGACAGAATTAAAAAAGCCGCAGCTAAAATCCAAAGCGATTCAGAGGTTCTTTTGGTTATCGGTATCGGAGGTTCCTATCTGGGCGCCAGGGCAGCGATTGAGTTTTTAAGACACAGTTTTTATAATACAGTAAGCAAAGAAATCAGAAAAACTCCCGAAATTTATTTTGTTGGAAATTCTATCAGCTCTACTTACATTAAACATC
>CAMUHA010000053.1 GCA_947088515.1 uncultured bacterium | reverse complement strand
AAAGTATATCCGTGTCTCATGCCAAGCAGGAACATCGCGATTACAGTAGCAATCAAAAGAGCTACAAAAGGCTCTCCAAGAAACGCAAATACCGGAGCCACACTACTAAGGGCAGGGATTACACCGGATACAGAGTCCAGAATAATCAGTACCAGAGGAATGAGAATAATTCCCACTATTGTTCCAAATCCCGGAAGCTTGGATTCGTCAAAATCCGCCTGATTTGCCACATGCTCCGGCACTGCAATATTGTATTTCTTTCCACAGACAGCTCCCCATACAGGTCCTGCAATAATCATAGCCACAACACCGCAGCCAATTCCAATCATAATTACCCACCCAAGGTCTACCCCAAGCATGGTAGCCACCAGCACAGGTCCGGGGGTAGGAGGAATATATGCATGTCCAACTGCCAGCCCTGCAAGAAGGGGAATCGCATAAAACAGTGAAGAACGGTTTGTTCTTTTTGCAAGGGAAAAGGCAAGTGGAATCAGAATAATCAATCCAGCATCAAAAAATACCGGCATTGCAATTACCAGACCTGTAATTCCAAGCGCCCATGCCGCCTTTTTGTCTCCGAACCGCTTTACCATGGTAACTGCAAGGCTCTGGGCGCCTCCCGATGCCTCCAAAATTGCACCGAACATAGACCCTAAACCTACTAAAAGCGCAATTCCCTTCAGCGTATTCCCAATTCCGTCATTTACTGCTGTAACAATGCTGTCAAAAGGCATACCCGCTATAAGTCCAATAGCAATCGCACCTATTAAAATTGAAACCATCGCCTGAATTTTAAACTTAATAATCAATACCAATAAAATAACAAGTCCCACCAATGCCGCAATAACAAGCCGGGTTGGATTTAGTGCCAGCGCTTCACCAGCCATAAGTTTTTCCTCCTTTGGGATAAAATTTTATGTTTTCTTTTTCGCACTTTTTACATCAGACGTCTTATGTTTTGCTGTTTTTAATATACTATTTCTGCATTTTATTGTCAATACGTATGATGTTATTTCCTCCTATTCTCTGTTTTGAATAAAAAAAGCGGAATTTCCTGGTCGGAATTCCACTTCTTTTGTTAATTTTATACAAATTCTTTTCTGTAGTGTATTTTCAGGCTCCGACACATCTGATGATAAACAGTCATGGAAACTTATCCGGCGTTAACTATACGCCATGTTCTCCCTGTTCTTTTAGTAATTTCATAATCATCTGCCGGTTATACGTTAAGTGCATCACCATTGCGCATTTTGCGCCTACAGCATCCCTTTCAGTAATCGCATGTGTAATTGCCCGATGGGTTTCAATGGTTTCTTTCATCAGTGTCCGATGGGTAAGATTGGCAAAGGTTGTGACCGCCGAGTTAATGACCGGAATCAGGATTTCCACCACCCTGTTTTTGCTGCATCTGGCTATACAGGTATGAAATTCCACATCCCTTTTAATGTGATTCTTCCCTGCAAGATACAGCTCCTCCACCTCGTCACAAAGAATTTTAAGCTGTGCCAGTTCCTGCTCCATGGCATACTCACAGGCAAGGACCGCAATTTCCGGTTCCAGCATCAGACGTACATCAAAAAGCTCCAGCGCCAGCTTATATTTGTCCTGGAATTTTGACAGGCCAAGAGGGTCTTCCTCCAGCGTGCTGGTGCTGACCACATAAGTGCCGGAACCCCGGCGTACCTCCAGAATGCCCCTGGATACCAGCCCTTTGACGGCTTCACGGATAGTGCTTCTCCCCACACCAAACCGCTCTGCCAGTTCAAATTCATTTGGTATTTTTTCCCCTATCTCCACAGGTTCATTCAGAATGTAGGAAAACAACGCATCCTCCACCTGGGACCCCAGCAATCCTTTACTCACCTTCTCAAACTGATACATAAGCCAAGCTATACTCCATAAACTAAAATTGTATCTTTTCCTGATTCACAACCATAATCATAAATCGGCTTCTTTCGTTTGTCAATCTATGGAACATTTTAGCCACAGAAATCAATTTTATCCATCCTTTTTAATTATTTTTTCCTCTTTTATCCCTTTACGTTATACTTACTGCCACTGGTAAGAATATCGAAGATATCGTTACCTTTCTGATTATAACTGTAATTACCTGCATACAGGCTTTTATTTAAAACCGCCAGATTCGTTTCCGCATTGGAAGCAACATTCTCAGCTCTTTTTCCCACATCATCCACAAAGCTTCCCTCTGTGCCCAGAAGCTTTTTAATTTTATCAGCATCTGCCGCTTTCAGCTTTTCCTCATCCAAAGACAGCTTTCCTTTGCCGTCCTGGGTAATTCCCAGAGCTTCCAAATCTGCTTTGACATTGGTAAAATAGCCTTTCAGCTGTTTTAAGTAAATCTCATTTACCTTACTGTCCGCTTCCTCTGATAAATTATCCAACATTGTATTGTAATTACTGATAAAGCTGGACATTTCGCCTGCAACATCCTCTTTATATTTGGCTATCTCTTCCTCTGTCATTTCCTCCAGTTTTTTTGAAGGCATATCTAACAGTTTTTTTGCATTCTTCTGGATACTTTCCGCCGCCGCTTTCATGGCAGTATAGTGTTCCTTTGATTTTACCGCCCCTTCATTTTTGCCCAGGTATCTCTGATCGTCAGCCCCTTTTTTAATTGCATCCAATAATGCTTTCTTTCCACTGTCCGAATTGCTGTTAAGAACTGATGCGGCATTTCCGCCATGCGTCTTGGCGCGGGACCTTGCCCGGCTAAGAAGTCTGTTCTGCATAATCAGTGAACTAATCCCTTTTGTATTCATTTTTCCCTCCATTCCCCTGAAGCATGATTACCAGCAGAAATTCCCCATTCCGCTTCTCCCACCTCAGCGTTCCATAATATTTTTCGGCACAATTGCCCATATTCTTTATTCCTAATCCATGTATGGATGGATCGGCTTTGCTGGTCTTTAAAAATCTGCCTGTTTCATCCAACAAAGGACTGTCTGTAAAGGCATTCCTTATTTCTATAAAAAACATATTTTCTTTCCTGTAAGAGTCCAGCCGTATATAAGGATTTTCTTCTTTTACAGCAGCCTCCAGCGCATTATCTAAGCCATTATTTAACAGAATGCTCACATCAAATGCGCTTATCCCAAGATTATCAGGAAACAGAAAATTGCATTCAAACTCAATGCATTCTTTTTCGGCCTTCCGCATTTTACGGCTGACCACCACATCTGTAACCGGGTTTCCTGTACTGCACTTCATGTCCAGTTCTTCCATTGCATCACACAACCCGTCTAAATAGCGCCGAATCTCCTCCCCGGCCCCTTCCCCGCTTCCATCTGTAAACCCCTGATTCTGGTTTAGCAAAAGCTCTAAATCCGCCACATGATTCTTCATATCATGGCGCATTCCCCGGATACCATCATACAGCCTCTCCACATCCCTCATGTGGTCTTCCATATCGCAAATCCGGTTCTGGTAAACCTCCACCAGCATTTCCTTTTCATTGCTTTCCACCAGCTTTTTCAGAATATAAGCGCTTAAAAGTATAGAGCACAGGCACAGGCCTGAGATGATAGGAATCAGCAGTCTGGTTTCCGGGTACTCATCCATCAGGAAATTTGCCTTGTTGCCCTTGTAGGCATACATTATTGAACGCAACAGTATCGGATAACAAAGCCCTGTCACCGTAGGGACCGCCAGAAACATTTCTCTCACATTGCCTGAGGACTTTCCCACATAAAGCAGATTTTTTTTAAGCGCTCCAACCGCCTGATACAACAAAAAGCAGGTTATTATCTGAAAAGCCATGTTCCAAAGCGCCTGATGGACGCCTATTATTATCTCAAAGTGCCGGATGGCAAACTTATTTTCTTTTTCCAGATAATATGCCAGCAGTTTCATCACATTGTCGCTTTCCGCCACAAAGAGAGAATGGCAGGTAAACACCACCAACTCATTCAATGCATAAACCGTTGTTATCAGATACCAGATACGGCTTCTTTTTCCGCCATAAAAGTACAGACAGTAAGTCAGCATCAGAAACAGGCTGATAAAAAACGGCAGAATACTTGCCCGGCTCTCTGTCATCCCTTCTGAATTACCATACAGGAACTTTTTTGCAGATGGTAAATAGTTTATCGTAATGTAATAAAACATGGTCAATGCTACAAAACCCGCTTCCACTATTTTCTTTTTCCCTGCAAATCTGTCCTTTACCTCTATCAGGCCCTGAAATAGATGTATAATTACACACCTTCGTAAAAAGTGTATAGTCAGGTCAAAAACTACATTAAATACTTCCATTATTTTCTGCGGAGAAACTCCATATAGGCAGAGACAAAAGCGCTATACTTTTGTTTGGCCATAAGAATGGTTTCCCCATTTTTCAACTGTATGCTGCCTGTATCATATCCTCTCACTGCCCCTAAATTCACCAAATATCCTCTGTGACAGCGAAAAAACTGATTTCCCAGCACACCCTCCAGCTCTCCCATCTTTGCATAATATGAAATCTGCTCTCCAATCAAATGAAGCACCACTTTACGCGCCTCATTTTCCGCATATAAAATGCTTTCTCTTGGAATATTCCGGTATACGCCTTTCACCCGGATTACCAGTGGTTCATTCCCTTTTGCAGGGTGATATTGTGCAATAGCCGTATCCAGAACCTGAAAAAACTTTTCCTCATCAATTGGTTTTAGCAGATATTGGAACGCATGTACATCAAACGCATCAAAAACATACTCTTTTAATGCTGTGACAAAAATAATCACAGCTTCAGACTTTTGCCGGATACTCCTCGCCATATCAATGCCGCTCATATCCTTCAGATTGATATCCAGAAAAAAGATATCAAACTCCCTGCCCCCTTCCAGCAGTTCCGCACCTGATGAAAATACTCTGACCTTATAGTCCTTTTCATCGCCAAGTCTTTTTTCTATCAGCGCTTTGAGATATTCTCCCATGCTCTTTTCATCATCGCAGACCGCAATTTGAAGCATCTTTAAGTAACCATGTCCTTTCTGCCAGATTATACATACAGCTGTAATAGCTGTTCTTCTCATATTTTTATATCGGCTGATTTTTTAAAAGAATCATTTGTCTTGTAATAAAAAGATAAATTTTTGTAATCAATGGCGCCCAGCGCTTTTTACAGGCGTCAGACGTAATTTCCACGCCCTTTTTTAATCGACCACAGGCTAAAACTTTTGAATTTTCCATATATTAAGTTAATTGTAATTATCTGGAAACACAAAAGCACCGCCCTTAAGGACGGTACTTTCATTCATTATAACGTTTACTATAAAGCGGCTATTCCCTCAGAAACTGGCGCCGCATCTGCTCCTTCCACACATTCCGCCAACAAAAGAGAATCATCTGCAAGGGCTGCGCCCTCCGGAGAAATGGTGGAAATAACGCTGCCATCCGCCGACTGCACACAAGTCGTATCATTTCCAGCCGGCCCACCATAATTGGCGCCCATTCCCATCCGGCTTTCTTCCACATCCTTCTTTTCCCGCTTCTTGCGCACGTTTCTGCGCATCTCCAGTTCCCTTTTGAGCTCTTCTTCCATTTTGCGCTGTTTAGCCTTCTCTGCCCGCTCCCTCTTCTTCTCTATCTCTTCTTCCTTTTGGAGATTTTTTATTTTTGCCTTTACTTTTCCAATCACCTTTTTTATCTTAGTAAGAGCCACTTTAATTTCCCCTGAAGCAGCCCCGCTGCTGCGAAGCATCCGCGCCTTAAACAAAAGCCTTGTGTGAATCGTTCTTAAGGCAGCTTCTTCCTCCGCATTGGCAATAGCCATCAAATCTGCTGTGGCATCATAAAGGTTTTTTTGCTTTTTCTTATCAAAAGCGTCCTTAATCGCCTGGGATTCGCTTTTCATTCTGTCTATCAGCTTTTGTATCCCGCTTGTTTCCTCTTCCTCCTGCTTTTTCTGTAATTCAGCAAGGAGATTTGCCTCTTTTTCTGCTTTTTCTTTCTTATTTCCCTTTTTGTTTTCCTGCAAGCTGTTGGCAGATTCCATATCAGCGCTCCCGGCAGCTGCCCATGATGCACCTTCTGTTTCCTTTCCCTGCGCATCTGTTTCCTCTCTGCGTATGTTTGAACAGGATGAATAAGATTCTCCATATTTATAAGAAGATGAATAATCTGTATTTTTTACCGGGTACATAGAACTCCCCCTCTCCGCCCTGCAAAAGTGTGTTTAAATCAGATAAAAATACTACATTATTTTTATCGGTCCAATTGTCAGGGCAATGCAGTGGCGTAGTCATGGAAAGCCCATTCTATGTCATAAAAAAATTTCATCCCCACTGTGCACATAGGTAAGCTGCTCTCCCATGCACTCTTTTAGGATCTGGAAAGGAATTTCTCCCGTACAGTGTCCAGTGTAAAACTTTGTCTGCATCTTTTTTAATTCTCCGCCAATTTTCCTAATAGTTTCCAAGTCTTCTTCCCCGTATCCGGATTTTTTCCTCATATGGAAACCGCTTATCACAGCTTCCGGGTCTCTGCCGTAAATCTCCCGGAATTTTTCCAGGATATTCAAAATTCCATTGTGGGCGCAGCCTGAAATAAGCGTTTCCCTGCCCTCATGCTCTATCACCAGATACTGTTCATGAAGAAACTCGTCCTGATAAAACCCGTCCTCCCTTTTTACCTTCAGCTCCCGGTTACCGGAAGGCCACAGCCGCCTTCCCAAAACACCGCTAAAAAGAAAAATCTCTTCATCAATTCTTTTATCCCCCTCAATCAGTTCCACCTGGGGAAGATTCATAATCTGCGGGTCTATGCCTATATATTTTTCTATTGTATCATTCTTGTGATAATATGCCCCTACTGCTTGCCGCTGCATCAAAATCCCTGCATTGGGATTTATTTTTGCAAAGCCCATAAGGCCTCCGGCGTGGTCATAATGCCCATGACTTAAAACCAGCAAATCCACCTGTTTTAAATCCACACCAAGACGCATGGCGTTTTCCGCAAAGGCATCAGACGCCCCTGTATCTGACAGCAGCCTGTGTTTTTTTGTCTCAATATAAAAACTTAGGCCATGCTCTGCAAGACAGTCTCTGCTGCCCAATGTGTTTTCCATTAAATTAATGATTTTCATGCTTCTCTAATCCTCTATAGCGCATCTTTGAGCGCCCGCTCCACATTCCGGCAGGCTATTTTTTCAATTTCCGTTTCTGTAAATCCTGCCCGTTCCAGTTCCGCAAATAAAAGCGGCATCTGCTCCGGGCCGCCAATCTCCAGCCTGCCGCTGATGCCGTCAAAATCCGTCCCGATTGCGGCGCAATCTGTTCCGCCCACATTTATCATATGGCGCAGATGACGGACAATATCTTCTGCTTTGCTTCTTTTGCATCTGACATCCCCTGTCAGAAATTCCGGTCTGAAATTTACACCCATCACACCGCCGCACTGGGCAAGCGCGCGTATCATCCCGTCTGTCATGCTCCTTGGGTGGGGATTTAACGCCCGGCAGTTGGAATGGGACGCCACAAAAGGCTTTTTACTTTTCCGGCTTAAAGCCGCCACATCCCAAAAACCTCCGTCAGAAAGATGGGAAACGTCCACCACCATCCCAAGTTCGTTCATCCGCTCAACCGCCTGATGCCCAAAGTCCGTAAGCCCTGTTTCCATCATGGCCGTATGCCGGGAATTTGGCGCTCCAAAGCAATTGGCGTCATTCCATGTCAGGGTAATCAGCCTTATGCCTTTTTGGTAAAACTTATCCAGGTTTTCTATCCTGCCATCCATTGCCCTGCCGTCTTCCAGCGTCAAAATGCCTAAAATCCCCTCCCAGTCCTTCTCTTCTAAGTCCCCCGGATGATATACAGGCCGCAGCAAATCCGGATAACATTTACATGTATGATAAAAAATATCCAGATTTTTGTTAATGTAATCCTCATCCCCAGGAAAAACTGTTTCCGAAAACCCTTTAAGGGAAACTGGCAGCATGTAAACTGCAAAAAACTGCATCCGGCATCCTCCGGCTTTTAGTCTTTGTAAGTCCACCATGCTGCCCGTCTTATATAAATCCTTGTCCCTGTGCATCCACACCCGTGTCAGAACGTCACAGTGCATATCAATGTACGCTCTCATATTTATTTTCAGTCCCCGCTCTGTTTCATTTGGAACATATTAGATTTTTATCCTATTTACCGCAAGGGCAATTGCAAGATTAAAGCAGCGGACCTGCACATCCAGCTCCTCTTCTCTTCCCAAAATCCCAACGCTCCACTCTTCCTCTCCAAAGAAGTCTCCCGGAAGAAGGAAGCTGTAAAGATGCAGGCCATGAAATCTGCACACCGCCTCCAAAGCGGCAATTTCCATTTCCACAGCAATACATCCCTCTTTTTTAAGCCGCTCCACTTTATTTTTTGTCTCCCGGTAAAGCGCTTCTGTAGTCCAGATTTTCCCTGTTACATAGGGAACTTTGCCCTTTTCCATAAAGTCTGCAACTAATCCTGCATTCTCTAGCTCTATATATTCAGACGGCGCCAGGTAATGATAGGAAAGCCCCTCATCCCGATACGCAAAGACAGGCACAATCACTTTCCCATCAGTCACATCATGATTAAGCGACCCGCACGAACCAAATACAATATAATGTTCCGCCCCTGTCAGACATCTGGCTTCTTCAAGACACGCAGCAGCAGCCCCTGGTGATACAAAGGTCATATAAAAGGCTATTTTCTTTCCCTCTGCTTGTGTAAGATACACCGGCCTGTTCCCATTAATACTCCCTATTTCCGCCACCTTCTGACACTTTAGATGTTCCACCGCCCATCGGATAACCTCATGGGAAAAGGTAATAATGCAAATGTCACAAATTTTCTCATGCTTTCCATAAAACATTTCAGGTAAAAGTAAAGGGTTAGAGTCTGTATCCAAAGTATTATGTATCATATTCCGTTCCTCCTGTGCCTTGTAGTATTTGTGCCTGTTGCCTGCAGTTTGGGTCTTTTGTATTTACCAGCTTTTTTCAAATGTCAGATTCCAGTCCAGATTATAAGGACTGTCAGAAGCTGCCTTTATCTCTTCATAAATCTCTCTCCGTTCCTCACTTCCCTCTTCTGCCCAGTATTCGTATCCAATCATATAGCTTTCCATAAAGCTCTCCCAGGAGTCAAATTCCTGCTGTATAAAAGTTGCCAAGTCATAAGAAGCATCAAGGGCATCTGTCTGTGTATAAAAGCCTGCCAGATAATAATATCCTAAAAGAGACATTGCCCGGCTGTAATCCCATGCGGCAATGGCATTCTCTCCCTTCTCCTCAAAAGCATTGTACCAGTCTGCATAATTTTGCGCTTCCTGCTCACTGACTTCAAAGTTTTCAAAAACAAAAGCCTTTCGCCCCTCTGCCGGCACATCTTTAATACCGCTTTCTTCCAGATAGAGCATATTATCCACAAAGCCCACACGGTGTCCCTCACCAAGAAGCCACTCCATTGTCTCATCAGCGCTCTCTTTATCTGTCACTTCCCACCATTCATCCAGCATTGACTGCATAATTGACTCGCCCAGTGTATTTGCGCTGACCCCTCCAACCAGATTATAATCCCAGCCATTTGCTCTGGTCAGTACCGCATATGTGCCATTAAACCAACGGATGGTATCTGTAATTGGCACCGCCGCAATTTCATCAGCTACAGGCTCTGTCTCTTTAAAGGAGGCGCATACATTCTTAAAATATTCTGTTTTACTTTTGTTGATTTTGGGAGCCGCATACAAAATACTGTAAAAAGCATAGTCTGTTTCACCATATACAACAATTGCCTGCCCTTTCACATCCTCCACTGTCATTGTACCGCTGTATGTAGTAAGGCCGCTTAACCCCGGCACTGTAAGGCCTTCCACCTCTTTTGTTCCTGACATTTCAAATTCAAAGGAGTCCTCTACCATCTCCTTTACATCATCCATATCGTTAATCTCCCCAGCATACAAGGCCTTAGGAAGCTGCAGGGCAACAATCCCCTCTGTCTCTTCCTCATTAAAGGCGGCAAGCCAGTTTTCTGTTCCCATATCCTCTGTTTTCCAGCTTTCATTCATCTGAATGCTTATGGTGCCGTCCTCCGATGTAAAGTCCGCCAAGACTACCTCTTCCGCTTTGCCGCACCCTGTAAAAAGCATTGCCACATACAAAACTGCCGCTGTCAATAATCTTTTTGATGTTTTCATATTTCCCTCCTATAAAAATTAATTAACTCTATTCTTCATCCTTCCGTGCCTTTTGTCAACCTTTTCCTTATTTTCTCAAAAAAGTTGGCGCAGTATTAAGCTTTTTATATTTTGAATACAAGATGAAAACTCATATTCTCCCCTTCCCTCTTTACAAAAATATCCCCTTCCATTTTCCGCATCATTTCCCGGCAGATATAAAGTCCCAGCCCATTTCCTTCCTTATCCCCCACATTGCTTCCTCTGTAAAAACTGTCAAACAGATGCGGAATTTCCTCTGTCCTTATGGGATTTCCAAAACTTTTCACCTTCACAATCTGACAGTCCTCCTCTTCATAAAAGGTAATCTCAATTTTTTGGCCGTCTCCATATTTAAAAGCATTTTCCATCACATTTTCCATTACCTCAAAAGCTCTGTCCCCATCTCCTTTTAACAGCCTGTTTTCATATGTGCCGCACAATAATTTTGTCATGGAAAGCCTGCATTTTGGCGCATAATATTCCTGTACCTGCCTTGCAAGGTCCTTTAAATAAAACTCCTTATTTTCCACCTCTATATGTACAATTTCCTGGCTGGAAGCATGGACGATTTTTTTCACAAAATCCTCAATTTCTTCTGAAAGCTTCTCTATCTGACAGGCTGCTTTTTCCCTTTTTTCCTCTGTGTCATAAAGTCCCTCCCTTATAGCTCTTGCATACAGCTTAATGGAATTTAGAGGCGTTTTGATATCATGGGAGATAGTCAAAAGAAGCATCTTTTTTTCTTTTTCCAGGGAAAGCGCCTTTTTCTTTGCCGCTTTGAGATTATCCCGGAGCATGGCAATTCCCCACACAAACCTGCCGAAATAACGGTCTTTATTTTCCAAAAGCTCCGCATCCAGCCTGCCTTTTGCCAGCTCCCCCGGCATATCCCTAAGGGTCAGAAAAGGCTTTATCACTTTGATTTTTATATAAAGCAAAATTCCCAGCGTTACCATTCCTGAGAGCATAATCATTCCTTCTATTGACCAGTACAATTCCTTGCTTGTGCTTAGAAACGTTTTATAGTCAAAACGTACAAGTCCAAGCGCCCTCCCCTCACAGATTAACGGTTCAATATACATTTCATGCCCATTCTTTTTTCTGAAAAACTCCTCAATCTCCTTCTTCTCCCAGATGCTTGTCTGACCAGAAAGCTCCCTGCCATCCCCCATTTCCTTTCCGGTCTTAATTTCCAGAAAAGAGACACCGTCTATCTGTTCCATTTGATGCAAATCAGGCATGGAAAAGCCTCCCTGCTCTTCCATGCCTCTCATAATCCTGTTGGCCTCCACCAGATATTCTCTGCTGCGCGCCTCCTGCTTCTGCCCCCACAATACCTTTATCCCCAGAACCGCTGATAAGTAAAAACACAAGAGTCCTGCAATCAGAAAGTTAATTTTCTTCATAGCGATACCCCACTCCCCACACCGTTTTTATTCTCTTTGGCGCTCCCGGTTCTTCCTCCACCTTATCCCTCAGTTTTTTCACATGTACAGTAAGTGTCTGGTTTTCACTGATGCTGTCCGCTCCCCAGATTTTTCCAAACAAGTACTCCTTACTTAAGGTTTTCCCTGGATTTTCCACAAAAAGAAGCAAAAGCTCATATTCCTTTCCGGTAAGCGCAATCTCCTTTTCACAGAAAAATACCTGCTTTGCCTGTCTGTCTATAGAAACCGCGCCTGAGTAAAGCATCCGGTTTTCCTGCTTTAGCTCGTAATTTCTTCTCATTAGCGCCCCGACCTTTGCCCGCAGGATATCAATGTCTATTGGTTTTTCCAGATAATCATCCGCCCCTTGTGCAAACCCGTTCATCTTATCTTCCTTGTCCGCCTTTGCGCTTAACATAATAATGGGAACATTACTTTCCTTCCTCACATCCGCGCAAAAGCCAAAACCGTCCATTCCCGGCAGCATAATATCCAAAAGAACCATTTTCACTATATTTTCCTTAAGGAATCCAAGAGCTTCTTCCCCGCTTTGCCGTACAGTCACATGATAGCCGTCTCTTTCAAGAAAAGCTCCTGTCAGTTCTGCCAGTTCTTTATTATCTTCCACCAAAAGAATATCTGTTGCCATGCACTTATTCCTTCCATTAAAATCTTAATTTAAAATCCCATCTCCCAAAGCCATCCTGTCAGCTTCCTCTCCCGGTCTTTTACTTCTTCCCCTTTCAGCTTTCCAAGCCGTATCTCCCCTTTAATATTTCCATCCTCAATGTAAAGAACCCTGTCGCATTTTGCCGCTACTTTTCCGTCATGCGTAACCAGCATAATCGTTGTTCCTTCCCTGTTGATTCTGTTAAGCTCCCTCATAACCTCTTTTGCACTCTGCTGGTTTAGCGCTCCTGTGGGTTCATCCGCAAAAACCATTTGCGGATTATTGATAAGGCTCCGGCAGATGCAGGCACGCTGCAGCTGTCCGCCAGAAACCTCTGTAATATCATTTTCCCCAATTTCTGCAATTCCCAGCTTGCGCATCAGTTCCATGGCACGCTCGTTCACTTCCCGGCGTCCTTCAACCCCTCTCCCTGACTTTGCCTGATATGCTGGTAAAATAATATTATCATAAATTGTCAGATTTTTTAACATATACATCTGCTGGAAAATAAACCCCATTTCCTTCAGCCGTATTTTGCTCATCTCCCCTGTGCTTAAGTTTCCTATCTCCCGGCCGGCAAATGTAACCCTGCCTGCGGTTATGCCATCCATTCCGCTGACCGTGTAAAGAAGCGTGGATTTTCCAGAACCGGAAGGCCCCATCACAGCCACCATCTCCCCTTCCTCCACAGTCAAATTTACATTACGCAGCACATTATTGGGTCTTTTATTTACAACATATGTTTTACACAAATCCCTTACTTCCAACTGATTCATCTTGTCACCTCTATTCCAGTACCGCATAAGTCCTTCCCTGTGCCTTCTTCCTTCAGAGCAAATCCTGTCCGCTTCCCGGCACGGATTTCCTCTGGGCGCTGGTCTTGACTTATGCTGTTTTCCAGTTCCGCATAAATCCTTCCCTGTTTCTATTCTAATGTATTGATTTCTCTTAAGTCCACTTTGTTTACTCCAAACGCACACAGATAAGCCGCCAGTCCAGTTACTGTAAGGAGTATCAGCGGATAAACCACATAAGTTTCCAAAGGTTCCGTAATAAGCGGCAGGCGTTCCGCTCCCATTAATGCAAAAATCGGGCCTAAAGTGACAGGGGCCAGAAAATGGGACAGTACCGTTCCCAGTGCAATGGACACCCAAAGTACAAGCAGAATCCTCATACTCTGCCACCCTCTTAACGTCCGGTCTGTATAACCAATGCTCTTTAGCATAGCGACCTCTCCCCTCTCTCCCACAAACAGGGTTTTCATTGTGAGAACCGTAATCATCATATTTACAAACAGGACTGTACATACCACCAGCAGGGAAAAACTATCCAGCTGGTCCAGCATCCCAATCATTCTGTCCGCATATTCCCTGCCGCTTATCACCTTTAACTTAGGGAAAATGTCCTGTATTTTTTGCTTTGTTTCCTCCGGATTAAGGTCATCCAAAATCTCCGCCTGTATGCCAAAAGAGCCGCTTACATATTGCCATGGAATTTTTGCTTTTGCGCTTACGCGGAACCCATTTCCCATATTCATCATGCTTTGGAATATGCCGGTAACTATAAATGCTTCTGTTCCTTCCGGATAAGTAAAAAACACCTGGTCCCCTATTCCCACCGCAAGCTCCCTTGCGGTTTTTTCCGTCACCATCACTTCATTGGGAAGCTCTGGAACCCTGCCTGATAGAACATCATAATCTTCTTTTTCTCTCCCTGCCTGCTGCATGGTAAAATAAACAACACGCTCTTCCGGGTTGCTTCCATAGCAGGGTACCATATAATCTACCTCTATCCACACATCTGCCTCCAGTCCATGTCTGCCAAGCTCACTTTTAATCTGTTCAAGCTCCGAAAGCAGCAGCTTATTATCTTTTTCCGCCAGATATTTATCCTCTTCGCCTGTTTCAATAAACACCGAGGAAGGCTGCATCCCGAAAGTTCTAATCACACTTTCATCCTTTAAGGTATGGACGGCCCTTAGCGGAAGAAGAATTAAAAGGGCGCCAATGCAAAAAACTGATGCCAGAACCAGATATCTTTTCATGTTTCCCAGTACATCATTACATGCAAGATAAACAGCAGGCGGCATTCTTTTTCTTTTATTTAGTTTAAACAGGCACTTTGCATGGTAACGTTCCCCATCTTTACCACTGCGTATGGCCTCCATAACAGTAAACTTTTTCACTACGCCTGTACTTGCAAAGCAAAACAGCAGAACAACTGCCACAATCACTCCGGCACACAGGAAATGAATGATTCCCCCATTTTTTAAGTCCCCTGCCACAAAATTAGTCATGGTGTATGAAAGCAGTATTTTCCCAAAGGGAAAGCTGCCTGCTAATCCAACCGCCACACCAGCCAAAGCAATCAGCAGATACTTTGCCATATAAATTCCCCTGATTCCCACATCTTTTATACCAATCGCTTTCATAATGCCAATTTCCCTATAGTCTTCCTGCATTGTAAAGACAATGGTAAAACGTAAAATCAAAAAAGAAATTAAAATCAGACATACACTCACCACAATCAATATTCCTGCTATCAGCATGTCAAAAATATAAGTCATTTTAATTGTGGACTTTTCTACCACACTAAGCACTTTAAAGTTGCTTCTCCTGTACTCCCTTAAAAAAGCTTCCTGCCCTTTTTCTGGGCTGTGCCCTTCTTCCGGGCAGTTCACATTATATACAAGAATATGGGCATAGGGGTCTTCTCCCATAAGGTATTCATAATCTTCCTGATTCAGAAACACACGCTTAAAACCTATCATCTGGGAACCAAACACTGCATCTTTGGCTATGGACTTTATCGTAAGCTCCAAGGAACGGCCGCTTAACGTGATTTTAATTACATCCCCTACCTGCAGGTCATTGCTTTGAGCCTGTAGCTTAGCAATTGCCACTTCCCCTCTTTTTAAATCAAGCATATTACCTTCCCCGTCAAAGGCCTTTGAAAAGTTCTCCGGTACAGTTCCAATTGCAAGTGTATTTCCTTTCTCATATTTCTTTTTTCCAGGCTCCTTTTGGCAGCGCACAATTTCAATCTCATCCCCGGAAACCGCACGCATATCCAAAACTTCATATTCGGACACAAAATTGCTTTCGTCCAAAAATTTTTCCATCCTGTCTTCCAGGGCAATGATAATGATATCCGGCGTGTTGGCAGTTTCCAGAAAATGGTCCACCGCCCCCATAACTGTAACCAGATTGCTTACACTTCCTGCAAGAAACGTGGCTGCAAGAACAATAAATAAAAATAAAATCAGATTCATTGTCCGCTTTCTTTTTAAATCCCTCTTTATAATATGAAGCAGCATGATTTTCTCCTTTCTATTGTGAGTTTCTACATAATATAAGCAGCAGTACATAAGTAATTATAAGGGAGAAATTATTAAAAAATCCTTAAATTTAACTTATACTGTTATCCCCCTTGTATCAGGGCATAAAAATAACCGTCCTGCTTCCCGCTAAAGAGTCGGACGGTTACTTCACCAGCAGGGAACTTGCCGCTGGTATGGATAGCTCTTATCTGTGTTTTTCCATAACATAATTTATAAGGGTAATTCCCTGTCGCTCCACACATTGTTCTTTGAGAACCACATACCCCCTCTTTTCAAAGAAAGGTCTTGCCGTTATGGAGGCGTGAGTCGTGATTTTCCCCTGAACTGTCTGCTCTAATTCATTGCAGATAGCTGTCGCTATGCCTTTTCTTTGATAATCCTTGTGGACATACAGCCTGTCGAGATAGCCTGTTTTATCTATATCGCCAAATCCTACTATCACATCGTCCTCAATTGCAACCAGGCTGTAATGTTCCAGCAAAGAACAGTTCCATTTTTGTAAATCCATGCTGCCCGTTGCCCATACGGACAGCTGCTCTTTAGTGTAATCCTTTGCATTGACTGTATGGACAGTGCCGTAAAATAAATCGGCCAGTTTATCACAGTCGGTTTGCTGGTATTTTCTAATAACCATTCTCTTAAATCCCTCAAAGCATATCTTCCTTTTCTCTAAACCGGAATTTGCAAATCCTACCTTACCTGTCTTTACCAAATTGACCACTTGTTCCAGACTCATTTCTCCCATATCCATTTTATCAATCTCTGCGTCTCTTTGCCTTACAGATACAGACATATTTTTTTTCTCGTTTTCGCCTATGATAATCATATATGGCGCCTTATCCATACGCGCTTCACGGATCTTATATCCAAGCTTCTCGCTTCTGACATCCACTTCCGCCCGAATATCATTTTCTTCCAAAACCCTCTCAATTTTCCTGGCATAATCATTATATTTATCTGAAACCGGAAGGATTTTTACTTGTACAGGCGCAATCCATGCTGGAAATTTTCCCGCATAATGTTCCAGTAAAATACCAATAAAACGCTCTATTGAGCCAAATATAACTCTATGCAGCATAATCGGGCGATGCTTCTTACCGTCTGCCCCAATATATTCAATATCAAATCGTTGCGGAAGCTGGAAATCAAGCTGAATCGTTCCGCATTGCCACGTTCTGCCTATGGAATCTTTTATATGAAAATCAAGTTTCGGTCCATAGAATGCACCATCTCCTTCATTTACTACATAAGACTTACCCATTCCCTGCACTGCTTTTTCTAAAGCTTCCGTAGCAAGCTGCCAATCCCCATCACTTCCGATGGAATGCTCCGGTCTCGTTGACAATTCAATTTCATATGAAAAACCAAACTTTTGGTAAACTTCATCAATAAGACGCATAACGCCTTGTATCTCATCCATTACCTGAT
>CAMUHA010000052.1 GCA_947088515.1 uncultured bacterium | reverse complement strand
ACCACATTTCTCTGCTGGGGGGAATTTAATGTCACCAGATTGGGCAGTCTTTCCCAATTCTTTAAATCCTTTGTCCTTACAATCCCGGCCGCCGCTACAGCTGCCGAAAGGTCACTTACAGAGGTATCCTTGCTTTCCGAACAAAAAACCCCATATATATATCCATCTTCATGTTTGGTCAGGCGCATATCATACACATTGGTTTCCTCCGGGCAGGTATCGGGAAGCTGGATGGGATAATCCCAAAAACGGAAACCATCCACCCCGTTTTCGCTTTCAGCAACACCAAAAAAGGACTTCCGGTCATCCCCCTCAATTCTAACTGCCAGATAATACTTTCCATTAAGCCAGATAGCTCCCGAATTCATCACAGCATTAATTCCCAACCGCTTCATAAAATATGGATTTGTTTCGGGATTCAGGTCATACTGCCAGGTAAGAGGCACATGCTCCCTTGTCAGAACCGGATATAAATACTTCTCATAAACACCATTATAGAAGTCCGGGTCAGGCAGATTTTTTCTGCCATTCAATGCTTCCTGTTTTTGCAGCTCTTCATAATATTTTTTATGCAGCATCTAAGGCTCCTTTCTTAAGTTAAACTTTGGCTTCTTCTTATAACCTCAAGACACATCCTTCCATTATGATAAGGACATTTCCAGGGTTCCACAATGGGCCTGTCAGGGTATGGCACACCATAAGCATCCACTTCCCAGTACCATTCCGAACCTGCTCTTGTGTCAATTACATATTCCTTAATAAAATTCCAAATCCTTCCAGCCTGCCAAGAGCCGGATTATATACCTTCTCTGCAAAGGTATCCAGAATCATTTTAAGCCTTTCTTTCACCTCCTGCATCCCTGACACACGGTAAAGCTCTGTGTATGCCTCAAACACATGGAGTAAAGTATTCATGGTTTTTTCAGCAATAATCCCGTTTTCAGAAAGCTTGTCATTGACAATTTCATTAAAGTCCCTGTCAAAAGCCTCCTTGTAACCAATGTCATCTGTACACTTTGTTTCAATTAGATGAAACAGCTCTTTCGCCATATCCAGCGCCTCTTCCTCCTTTGAAGCTTCATAATAAGCGGAAAGGGCGTAAATAGAAAATGCCTGATTATAGGTATGCTTAGTCACATCCTTTGGAGTTCCATCATAGGCAACCGACCAAAATACCCCTCCCTTTTCCTTATCCATACAATACTTCTTCATAAAAGAAAAACCGCGGCGCGCCTCCTCCAAAAGGCTTTCATCTCCCAAAAGCGTGTAGGCGCTGGCAAAAAACCATGTAATACGGCTGTTTAAAATACACCCCTTCACCGCTTTTTTATCCAGCTTGAGATTAAAGTCCATCTCCCCATAATATCCCCCATATACATCATCCCGCAAAGACTTCCAGAAAGGAATTATCCGCTCCGACAAATGCCTGCTAATCTCCTCTGTCATCGTACCTTTTCTCCCGTCCCATTTTTTAACTTAAATTTATTATAAATTTAAGTTAAAAATTAATCATCACACATTATTGATTTTTATATCTTTTTATTGATTATATTTATGCAATCTGTATTATTAAGGGGCTG
Source organism: uncultured bacterium (assembly GCA_947088515.1). Taxonomy (GTDB): domain Bacteria; phylum Bacillota; class Clostridia; order Lachnospirales; family Lachnospiraceae; genus Suilimivivens. The sequence continues at coordinate 15,760 of CAMUHA010000052.1, read as the reverse complement.
AATATCTATTATCAAAAGGTAATAATATGTTTTTCATTTGACCATAAGTTAATTTTTAATTAAAATTGTATATAATTTACCTAAAATTATGTAATTACTGGTCCTTTAAGAAAATTTGCAGTCACTCTTGGCCCATTAGTAATAGGAGTAAACGTCTCTCCTGTGGTATAATTACTATAAACATCATATGGAACATATTTATAACCTCTGTGATATTTATACATTGCTGACCAAATGAAAGGAAGATTGATTAAAATGAACTTAGGATTTGATAATGTATCTCTGGAAAAGCTGGAAAAATACCACCAAAAAAACCTGACAGCCCATAAAGGAAAGATTGTTTTTACAGGTTCATCCCTTATGGAAATGTTTCCCATTGAGAAATTTATGGATGAGCTTAAAAACCCTTATATCATTTATAATCGTGGAATGAGCGGCTTTAAAACAGAAGATATGATAAAAGTATTGGATGTATGTGTATTTGAACTGGAGCCTTCACGTATCTTTATTAACATTGGCACAAACGACTTAAGTGACCCAAATATCCCACTCTCCCAGATGCTTGAAAATTATGGGATAATTCTGGATAAAATTAAAAAAAGACTCCCTGTGGCAGAGCTCTATCTGATGGCATATTATCCTGTTAATTACGATGCAGCATCAGAAGAGATGAAGCCTTGTCTTGAAATCCGCAATAACCGGAAAATTACCTTTGCCAACGAAGAGGTGAAAAAACTTGCCCGGCATTTCTGCGCAAAATACATAGATATCAATGATAATCTGAAGGATGAACAGGGCAGGCTGAAAGCATCCTATACAATTGAAGGGATGCACATTAAAGAGGAAGGATACCGGGCTATTTTAGATGACATATTAAGGTATGTGGGAGAACCTGCCTGGAAATCAAAGGACCCGCTGGAAGCAATGGGGTACTTTTTATGAATATTCAATCTGCATTTTTATCCTCCCTTATCTCCGCCCCCAAGCTATCCCAAAGAGCTGCCCCGGAGGATTTCCTTGGGCGGATTTTTCCTGAAGATGCCCAGGTTCCTGCCTCTTTTCCCCATCTTCTTTCCGCCGGAAAAATAATTGCCCTCTCTCCCTGGTCCTTTGATATCAAAGACCTGGATTGCTATCTCTTTTTGTACACCCAAAAAGGCTGTGGTAAACTTCTGCAAAACAGTCAGGTTCATACCCTGTCCGAAGCCTCCCTGCTTTTTTGGGACTGTCGGCAGCGCTTTCGTGTTGATATTGCAGTCAGTCCCTGGGAATACCAGATATTGTTTCTAAAAGGCGATATCCTTTCCTATTATTTAGGGCTTCTTCCCGCCGGAAAAGTTCCACTTATACACGCCCCCTCCGGTTCTGGCATTGCTTTGGGAATGGAGTTTCTCATCAATTCCATTTCCCCCTCCGGCACATGCCGCAGACTGCTGGTTTCTGACCAGATTAACCATATTGCCATTCAATGTATTACCACGCTCCTCGGAAAGGAAAATACAGCCTCCAAACTTCCTTCTTACATTAAAAATATTCGTGACCTATTTGACAGACATTTTCAGATTACTTATACCCTGGATACTCTGGCAGAGCAGTTTGGCGTCAACAAATACCGACTGTGCAGAGAATTTAAGGCTGCATACCAAATTTCCCCTTTACAATACTTGAACCAGCAGAGAATCCGACAGTCCGCCGCCCTGCTTCTTTCCACTGACTACAAAATCCACGAAATCGGCAGTATGGTTGGCATTGAAAACACCAATCACTTTATCTTTTTATTTAAAAGATTTTACGGCACAACCCCTTTAGAATACAAAGAGCGGATGGTTCTTTAAACCATCCGCCGCACGCTGTCTTTTATTACCAGACGTCCATCCACTATGGAAATTCCCTTTTTATAAGATTTTCCCTCTATTTTTCTGATTAGCTTATCTATAGTTTCCCATGCCATTGCCTCTATATCCACTTCATAAGTCGTAATGCCCAGACCGCAAATTCCCGGATAGATATAATTATCAAATCCTGCCACTGAAATATCTGCCGGGACACAGTAGCCTCTCTCCTTCAGTTTCTCTATAAACAAACCTGCTGTAAGGTCACAATTGCAGACAAAGGCAGTGGGCAGTTTATCAGGCAGCCTGAAGCAAAATTCATCATCTCTTTTTCCGCTATCCCTGTCCCTGTCATCAATTATCCATTCATCCCTAACTTCCAGCCCATGTTCTATAAGCGCCTTGCAAAAGCCAAAATACCGGTCAGTAATACTACAGGTGCTTAGGAGTGTACCCACATATCCAATCCTGGTGTGACCCATGCCAATCAAATAATCAGTAACCTTATACATTCCATAAAAATTATTGGCAATCACCGCATCACACTCAATTTTTTTATCATAAAAGTCCAGACAGACAAACGGGACCTTAATATTTTTTTCAATCATACATAAATAGTCTTCCTGCAAAAGCCCGATAATAATAATTCCATCTACCTTATCCTCCGCAAGAAGCCTTGGTTTTACCAGCTCTTTTTCATTTTTCTGTTCAATAATTTCCAGCATGGTAAAGCATTCTCTTGTCACTGCCCTGGTAGCCGCCTCCTGGTATAGCTGCCAGTAAAAGGAGTTTTGCTGGTCAAAGCATCTTTGTGCAATCAAGACTCCTATATGGAAACTTCTTCCTGCCCTTGACAGTTTCATTTCTGAAGGCGACTGGTATCCCATCTCCTTTGCAAGCGCCTTTATCTTTTCCCGCATTGCTTCACTGACGCCTTTCTGGTCTGCCAGCGCCTTAGAAACTGTAACTGTACTTACGTTTAGTCTCGCAGCTATATCTGCAAGCTTTACCGACTTGGCCATCTTTCCTCCGTTTCACCCCCACAAACATCATCCAGAAAAGCAAAAGGAGATTCCTTATCCATCTGCAAAAATTCCATAAGAAGGAATGCCGCCCGCAGGGATACCCGTTCTTCACGCAAAATTCTCCCGGCCTCTTTTTTATCTGCTAAAATAACCTCTATACTTTCACTATCCTCCTGGAATCTGCCAGATACCTCACCACTTGCAAAGCCATATACGGCAGCGCTGGTTTCATCAGTCATCCCCGCTCCCAGATAAAAAGGACGCCGAAGAGCAGCATTTCCTCCCTCATAGGGCAGAAAATCCAGTCCCGTCTCTTCCTTCATCTCCCTGACCGCCGCCTGGGAAGCGGTTTCTCCTTTGTCAATCAGACCTGCAGGCAGTTCATAAATCCACTCATCCAGAGGATATCTGTACTGCCGTATCATCACAATTTTTTGAGGGTCGTCTTTCCAGATGGGGTAAATTACAATGCCATTGGATAAAAGCTCCCCTGTAAGTACAGGCAGCGCCTCCTCCTTATTTCTGGTTGCAAAAAAATAGTGAAACGGCTCCCCTTTATTAGTAAGCGCATCCATTTCATATAGGTTCAGGAATTTATTATCTGTAAGCTTCCTTACAGCCGTAAACTTTTTCCCGCCATCCTTCTTTTCCATAACCCCTGATTCCTTCCTTTATTATTTATATAAATACTGCTTTTCTCTTTCTATTTCCACAGGAATTGTCTTTCCCATACTCCGCAGCTTCTGGCATAAATTATCCATCCGGTGCCTCTTTTGCCCCATGCGGATATCATACCGTTCCACCAAGTCCCTGTATAAGGGATTAATTTTCAGTTTTTCCCTGACCTCAGCTGCGAAAGAACAGTAAGTAAATAAAATCGTCCTTGCCACCTTATTTAACCGTGGGGAGCCATTGCTCTCGTAAAGAATCCACAGCACATAATCCATCACAAACATCTCTTTAATACTATTTCTGGCCCGTCCCATATCATTTTTGATTTTTTCTTTTGTCTCTGCTGACAGTTCATTGTTCCGGCGGTAAAACTGGATATAGTCAAAATACTCACTGGTAAGAGAGCGTTCTGAAAGGTCATTCCACCTAGCTCCCTGCACTCTTTTGCACATTTCCCAGCGGAACTCTCCTGTCAGCCTTGTGAGAATCAGCGCAAGGTCTTCCATCTGGAAAATGGAGCTTAACATCCTTGCAGGAGTGGTCCGCCTCTTCCCCTCAATTTCCTGCCACATTACACCCCTTACCCCTATATTGGGAGTCAGAATCACATCAGGACGTACCTCAATATTAAGAAATTCTCTTACAATTCCCTGCTCCGGAGCCGTAAAAAGCATCTCCCGGCAGTAAGCGCCAAAATCTTTCTGACAGATATTGTCAAATATAAGCTCCACCTTTTCTGCACAAACCAAAGCGCCATCCAGCGGCTTAAGAACATTATGTGCTGAAAATACAGGACAGAAAGTACTAACCCGTCCATATGTCATTTTATTGGTCAGAGGAAATACATTCTCAAGTTCATATATTACCTTTGCCGTATAATCTCCCAGCAGTTCCTTTTCTTCCTGTTTGGTAATGTTCCCCGTCTTCCTTTGTTCAATCAGATACCCGGAATAGTCCAGGTCAAACTCATTTCTGCTTGGCTCTTTCTTCCCTTCATATACAGCACGCAGCCATTCATAATAGGAATAAACCCCCCTCTCCGGCGCCGTTGGAAGGTGGTTAACAATGCTGTAGAGATAGCGGGCGTTCTCAATTCCCGCCAGTTCTTCATCCACATATCCAAAATTAAACAGCATTTTAACAATCTGAGGCGTTTCCCCCTCTTTTATGCTTCTCTTAAAAGCAGCAATATAAATCTGGTAAAATTCTTTGGTCAGTTTTTGGCGCAGCATACGCATTTCATCTTCTGTGCCATTTTTATTATTGCTTAATTTATAATTCTTTATATTTTCCCTGAAATTTTCGTTTAACTCTTCACTGCACCCGGCGTAAGACAAAATAGCGGTCAGAGAATCCTTTAGCGCCCCTGCATCCGGAAGCTCTTCCCCCTGTATTTTTCCAATGCCTCTTGTCCTCTCTCCCTGCTTGCCTGCTTCTTCTATTCTTTTCTCATATACCGCTTTTTCATCACCATAAACAGGCTTCTCAATGGTCTGGTCCTCCAAGCGCATCATGATTTCATTCATATTTCTTCTGATAGCCGTAACATCCTCTGCTTCAGGTCCTTCTTTTTGCACCGCTTTTCCATAAAGAGAAATCAAAAGCTCCAACAGATTTGTTCCCTCTTCGTTCATAATAATCTGGCAGATGTTCTTCTTATACTCATCCATCTGGCCGCATAAAACTGCCACTGTATGAATGTCTGTGCTTGCCCGCAGAAGCATTCCGCTTACAAAATCATTTTCTACCTTTCTTACATCCCAGGCTGATATCATCTGGCTTAATGCCGAATAATATCCCCTCATCCAGGGCGGCATATCCTTTTCAAGCGACAGCCTCTCTAATTCCTTATAACCATCCGGCTCTCCCGGCGCAAGATTATATTTTCCACACAACCGCATATAATCCTGATAGCTGACCATAAAATGGTCATATAGCTCATTGCATTCTGTTTTCAAACGTCTGTAATTTCCAAATATCTCTTTCAGCTGCCTGAACAGGGAAGAAATAAAAAAGCGGATAGCATCACTGTTGCCATCAATCATTTCCTTTATCTTCTCCGGTTCAAAGGGATAGCCTATAACGGTTAGTTTTTCTTCCGCCCTGTATTCTGCATATGCCACCTCACAACCTGCAGAGCATAAGCCAATCACATCCCCGCTATGCAGAATATAACATCCCCCTGGATAAACAACGCTGGCCGTTCCCTTTACAATTAAATATAAAACATTTATCTTCTGACCACTTTGAAATATTACCTGCCCCTGCTGAATTTCTCTCGTTGTCATACTCTCTCATATCCCTTCCGGCGGTTATTCCTTTGCCCAGATGAGCGCACATTTCACTGCCTTTTTCCATCCCTTTAAAAGTCTTTCGCAGCGCTCATCGCTCATTTCATGGATAAATTCTTTTCCCAACTGCCAGTTTTCACATATTTCTTCTCTGCTCTTCCAATAGCCACAGGCAAGCCCTGCAAGATAAGCAGCGCCAAGAGCTGTTGTCTCAATACATTGGGGACGGTACACCCTTGCGCTTAAAATATCCGCCTGGAACTGCATCAGGAAATCATTGGCGCTGGCGCCCCCATCTACCTTAAGACCCGCAATGGACACTTCCGCATCTTCCTCCATGGCCTTTAACACATCATAAGTCTGGTAAGCAATAGATTCCAGTGTCGCCCGGATAAAATGTTCCTTCTTACAGCCTCTGGTAATCCCTACCACGGTTCCCCTTGCATACGGATTCCAGTAAGGAGCTCCCATGCCGGCAAAAGCAGGCACCACATAGACCCCTTCCGTATCCTCCGCTTTGTCTGCATATTCCTCCGTTTGTGCCGCATTTTTTACCATTCTCATGCCATCGCGCAGCCATTGCACTGCCGCTCCCGCAACAAACACGCTTCCTTCCAGTGCATATTCCACCTGTTCCCCACTGCTTGCAGCAATAGTCGTTATCAGGCCGCTTCTGGATGAAATCGCTTCTGTTCCGGTATTCATCAAAAGAAAGCACCCTGTTCCATATGTGTTTTTTACCTGCCCCTTAGAAAAGCAGCACTGTCCAAAAAGCGCAGCCTGCTGGTCCCCTGCAATTCCTCCAATCGGAATCTGTCCGCCAAACCAGGCATTGTCCGTATACCCATAAATGCAGCTGGAAGGCTTTACTTCCGGCAGCATACAGGCAGGTATGTCAAAAAGCTTTAACAGCTCTTCATCCCAGCAAAGCTTATGAATATTATATATCATAGTACGGGAAGCATTGGTATAGTCCGTTACATGGATTTTTCCTCTGGTAAGGTTCCAAATCAGCCAGCTGTCCACAGTCCCAAAAAGAAGCTCTCCTTTTTCCGCCCGCTGCCTTGCCTCCGGCACATAATCCAGAATCCATGCTATTTTTGCCGCACTAAAATAAGCATCTGGCACAAGTCCGGTTTTTTCCCGGATTATTTCCCCATGGCCGGCCGCCACCAGCTCATCAATCTTTTCCGCCGTCCTGCGGCACTGCCATACAATCGCATTGTAAACTGGTTCTCCAGTAATCCTGTCCCATACCAGTGTTGTCTCTCTTTGATTCGTAATGCCAATTCCTGCTATATCCGCTGGCACCGCTCCCAGCATCGCCATTGCCTCCATGGTAACTGACAGCTGGGAAGACCAGATTTCCATAGGATTATGCTCTACCCATCCCGGCCTGGGATAAATCTGTCCAAACTCCTTTTGCGCAATGCTCATTACTTCCCCTTTTTTATTAAAAAGGATACATCTGGAACTTGTCGTTCCCTGATCTAATGCCATAATGTATTTGCTCATTTTACCCCCCATGCCGCCCTTGACGGCTCAAATAGAAATGAAAAACGCTGCCCTTGGCAATAATTATTTAATGTAATATTTACAGATTCCCGGTGGCAATTACTGCAATGGAGGTGCCTGCTACATTTTCAATTAGCACATCCCCCACCCTAACCGGCGGACAAACAGACGCGGCGCGAATCTGTGCCATACATTCACCAATCTTCTCCTTCGGGATTTCTGATGCCGTTTTCACTGGAACCGTTCTTGCCGTCAGCCTTTTTCCGTCAACTTCCAGCTCTTCCTTTACCCGGATAATGGAGGTAACTGTCCTTACAGGCGCCGTCAGTTCATTGACCGCATACGCCTCCCCCTTTTTACAGGTATTTCCGGTAATGGCAAAACTTCCATCCTCATTTTTTTTGGCAGTTATCAGACACCCCACCGGACAGCCAATACAAATCAGTTCTTTTCCTGCATCTCTTCCTTCTGGCAGGGCGTATTTGGTTTTCTCCGGGATTTTAGGACGCAGAGCCTCTCCCCAGTCCTTTTCCCCATTTAAAACATAATCGGCAGCAAAACGACCTGCATCAGCCGCCTCCTTCGAAACATTATCCACCAAATCGTGGACATGAAGCACATTTCCACATGCAAAAATCCCACGGACAGTCGTTTCCAGTCGCGCATTTACTACTGGTCCCATGGTCATATCATCCATCTTAGCTCCTGCTCCCTTGCTTAACTCATTTTCCGGTATCAGACCGCAGGATAATAGCAGTGTGTCACAGTCAATCCTCTCTTCTGTGCCTGGAATGGGGTTTCGGTTTTCATCCACTTTTGCAACAGTTACCCCTTCCACTCTGTCTCTTCCATGAATTTGCGTAACCGTATGGCTAAGTTTAAGGGGAATTCCGAAATCATCCAGACACTGCACAATATTTCGTTTTAAGCCGCCTGAATAAGGCATAATCTCTGCCACAAGCTTTACTTTCGCCCCCTGAAGCGTCATGCGTCTTGCCATAATCAGGCCGATATCCCCTGAACCAAGCACAACCACTTCCCGGCCCGGCATGCGTCCTTCTATATTTACATAACGCTGGGCTGTTCCCGCAGAATAGATTCCTGCCGGACGGCTTCCAGGAATATTCATAGCGCCTCTCGCACGCTCCCTGCATCCCATGGCAAGGATTACTGCCCCTGCCTCTATCTGGAATATTCCCATCTCCCTGTTCATGGCCGTAACCATACATGGACATCCTCCCTGTATATCCACCACCATCGTATTTAGCATACTGGGAATCCCATTTTCCTGCACTTTCTCCACATAGCGCACCGCATATTCCGGTCCGGTAAGCTCTTCCTTAAAAGTATGAAGACCAAAGCCATTGTGGATACACTGGTTTAAGATACCGCCCGGCTCTTTATCCCTTTCCAGAATTAATATATCTTTTACCCCTTCGTTATAAGCAGAAAGAGCTGCCGCCATCCCCGCCGGACCGCCGCCAATAATCGCCAGGTCAACTTTTCTCATAAGCTTCTCCCTTCTTCCGGGGACAGAAGATACCAGGAGTCCTCCCCCGCTTTTTTTATTCTGCTCTCATCCATGTCAAGCTCTCTTGCCAGTATCTCTACTACCTTCGGATTGCAAAACCCTGACTGGCACCGTCCCATCCCTGCACGGGTGCGACGTTTAATTCCGTCTGTGCTCACTGCCCCTAAAGGTCTGTGAATGGCATCCAGAATTTCCCCTTCTGTAATCATTTCACAGCGGCAAATCACATTACCATAGGCAGGATTTTTCTTTATCAGCTCATGCTGGTCTTCTCTGGAAGCAAGAGCCATATTTACTATCCCTTTTCTTTTCGCCTTAAAATTTGTTTTAACCAAAGGGTTTAGCAGTTTCTTTACCATATCCGCCACATATCTGCCGGTAGCCGGGGCGCAGGAAAGTCCGGGCGACTCTATTCCCGCCACATCTATAAATCCCGGCGCATCCCATACCTCTCCTATAATAAAGTCATCCTCCCGCCATCCCATCTCTCCGCCCTCTTTCACAGGCGCTTTTGTGATATGGGCACGGAGCCCTGCAAAAGAGGTAATAACAGCATTTCCCGGAATGCTGCAAACACTAAGCGCAGCCTTTTCCATTACCTGTCTCATGCCTTCTCTGGATGTTTCCACTTCCCCCTTATCATCTATATCCATGGCAGTTGGACCTGTCAGCAGATTTCCATGTACGGTAGGCGTTACCAGAACCCCTTTTCCAAGAGCCGTTGGAAGCTGAAACAGGGTATGACTTACCATATTTCCCAAATTTTTATCATAAAGAAGATATTCCCCTTTTCTGGGGGTAATCTTCATTTTATACATACTTATCATATTATGGATTTCATCAGCGTGCACACCTGCGGCATTGATTACTACTTTTGCCTCATAATCCTTTGTCTGCGTCTTAACCAGGTAGCCGCCATTCTCTCTTCTAATGGCTTTCACTTCCCTTTGGAAATGGAATTCCACTCCATTTTCCGCTGCGTTTTCCGCAAAGGCAATGGTAAGCCCAAAAGGACATACAATGGCGCCTGAAGGGGCATAAAGCGCAGCAACGGCCCTCTCTCCCACCATCGGTTCCAGGGAGCGAAGCGTCTGCTGGTCTAAAACCTTTAAGCCCTCCACGCCGTTGGACTGACCGCTCTTTTTCAGCTCTTCCAGCCTGCCTTTGTCTTTTTCTTCAAAACACAGCACCAGAGAACCATTTTTGCGGTAAGGAAAATCAAGCTCCTTTGACAGAGCCTCCATTTCCCTGCTGCCCTCCACGTTAAGCCTTGCCTTTAAGGTGCCCGGTTTTGCGTCAAATCCGCCATGGACAATCCCACTGTTGGCCTTGGAAGTTCCCTCACATAAATCAAGGGCCTTCTCAAGAACCAGTGTCTTTATTTCCAGACGGGACAGCTCCCTGGCAATGGCACATCCGCTTACCCCCGCGCCAATGATAATCACATCATACATAAATACGTCCTTTCAATCCATCTAATGTTATAAATGGTCATACAAAAATATCTTATTTGGTTTTTGTATGACCACCGTTTTCTATGAGTATAACAGATTATTCAGTTTTTCTCAATCTTATACTCCTGTATATAGCGGACTTTGCCTGCCCGTAACGGCCTTTCCCTCATGCAGCTACCAGGTAAGCACTTCACATCCCTCTTCGGTAACTGCCACTGTAACCTCCCACTGCGCCGAAGGTTTTCCATCTGCGGTGTAAACAGTCCAGTTGTCATCCTCATCCACATAAATCTCGTTTGTTCCCATATTCACCATAGGTTCTATGGTAAATACAAATCCCGGCGCCAGGAGCATCTCCGTACCCGCCTTTGTCACATAACTTACAAAGGGCTCCTCATGAAATTCCAGGCCTATGCCGTGACCGCCAATATCTACCACTACACTATACCCATTTGCCCTGGCATAGTCGTTGACTGCCTGTCCCATATCCCCAAGAAATCCCCAAGGCTTTACCATGGCAATGCCTTTCTCCATACACTCCTTTGTGACCTGTACCAGCTTTCTCTTTTCTTCGCTTACCTCTCCGATACAGTACATTCTGGAAGAATCTGAATAGTATCCCTTATATAAAGTGGATACATCCACATTTACAATATCCCCTTCTTTTAATACAATGTCCTTTGAAGGGATACCATGGCAGACTACCTCATTGATTGAAGTGCACACGCTTTTGGGATATCCTTCATAGTTTAAGGGTGCAGGAATCCCCCCCATCCGCACCGTTATATCATGTACCACATCATCAATCATCTGTGTGCTGACTCCCGGCCCGATCATTTTTTCCACAGCATCCAGCACGGCAATGTTTATGACACTGCTCTCCTTAATTCCTTCAATCTGCTCTCTGCTCTTAATCATACTCCTGTCAGGTATAATATGACCTTCCAGCTCATAATGATGTATTTTCTCGTCAAAAGCCATATGGCATACTTTATATTTTTTGCCGCTGCCGCACCAGCAGCGGTCATTTCTTCCTAATTTTTCCATCACTTATCATTTTCTTCTTTTCATTTTCTTTAAAAGCTTCCATAAAATGATAGATATTCTCACTTATGCTTCGCTTTTTAAATACGGCGGAGCCTGCCACACAAATATCGGCTCCGGCTCCAATCACTTCCCTGACATTCTTCTTCCCAACGCCACCGTCCACTTCTATCTTAGCGGAAAGATTATTTTTGTCAATATAATTTCTAAGCTGCCTTATCCGGTCATAGGCTTTTGGCATAAAGGGCTGTCCCCCAAACCCTGGCTCTACACTCATAATTAAAACCAGCTCCGCCTCCTGCAGATAAGGATAGACCGCCTCCAACGGCGTTCCCGGTTTAATGGAAATACCTGCCTTTGCCCCTGCCTGATGAATTGCTTCAATGATTTTTCCGGCATCCTGGGCCGCTTCCAGGTGGAATGTGATGCCATCAGCGCCACATTCCACAAATTCCCTGATATACCGCTCTGGTTCCACAATCATTAAGTGGACATCAAAAAACTGTCCGCTTGTGTCCCTGATAGACGAAATAAGAGGCATTCCAAAGGAAATACTGGGAACAAAAATACCATCCATAACGTCAATATGCAAGTACTCCGCTCCTGCTTTTTCCGTTTCCTTAATCTGCTTTCCTAAAATATTAAAATCCGCTGCCAGAAGTGACGGCGCTAAAATGTTCATGGACAATCCTCCAAATTTTACCCTGTTTTTATGACAGACAATTTAAAAACTGTTTTGCCATAGATTTTCAGGGAATGTGCTCTATACGAGAAAATCCTTTATCTGCCCGTAGATTCCTTTTCCATCCAGCTTATATTTTTCCACCAGCGCAGATGCCGAACCGGATTCTCCAAAGACATCTTGTATTCCAATTTTCTTTACCGGTACCTGATATGCCATGCAAAGTGCATCGCACACTGCGCTTCCAAGGCCGCCAATTACAGAATGTTCTTCTGCTGTTACCACTTTTCCTGTTTTTTTGGCAGAGTTAATAATAATTTCTTCATCCAGCGGCTTAATGGTGCAAATATTGATAACCTCTGCGCTCACACCTTCCTTTTCAAGCATTTCTGCCGCTTCCAGCGCATTGCCCACACAGATTCCTGTTGCTACAATGGTCACATCCGTTCCTTCGCGTACCACTGTTCCCTTTCCAATTTCAAACTTATAATCCGGCCCATCGTTAATTACCGGACACGCTGCACGTCCGAACCTCATATAAACAGGCCCTACATATTCTGCCGCCGCTTTTACAGCTGCTTTTGCCTCCACATCATCCGCCGGGCACATAACCACCATACCAGGAATGGCGCGCATAAGAGCAATGTCTTCATTACACTGGTGAGAAGCGCCGTCTTCTCCTACCGTTATCCCCGCATGGGTCGCCCCGATTTTTACATTTAAGTGAGGATAACCGATAGAATTTCTGACCTGCTCAAAAGCTCTCCCTGCCGCAAACATTGCAAAACTGCTGACAAAAGGGATTTTCCCTGTGGTTGCCATGCCTGCCGCAATCCCTGTCATATTACACTCTGCAATCCCACAGTCAATATGACGGTCAGGATACGCTTTTTTAAATACACCTGTTTTGGTAGCCGCTGCCAAATCCGCATCCAGCACTACCACATTGGGATTTTCCGCACCAAGCTCTAACAGTGCATTGCCATAGCTTTCCCTGGTGGCAATCTTCTTAACAATTTTCTCTTCCATAATCTAAAACCTCCATTCCAGTTCCGCACCCGTCCTTGCAAGCGCTGGGTTTTCATTCCAGTTCCGCGTCAATTTTATCCAAATCGGCCATTGCGACCTCGTACTCTTTGTCGTTGGGCGCTTTGCCGTGCCAGTCCACACTGCCCTCCATAAAGGAAACGCCTTTCCCTTTCAGACTGTGGGCAATTATAGCTGTGGGCATTCCCTTGGTTTCCCTTGCCTCCTTGAAAGCGGCGCGGATGGCGTCAAAATCATGGGCATCTATATTTATTACATGGAAATTGAAGGCTTCAAACTTTTTATCTATGGGATAAGGTGAGCAAACCTCCGCCACCGGCCCGTCTATCTGTAGTCCGTTATTGTCCACAATTACTGTCAGATTGTCCAGCTTGCGGTGTCCGGCAAACATGGCCGCCTCCCATACCTGTCCTTCCTCCAACTCGCCATCACCAAGAAGCGTATACACACGATAGCCTTTTTTGTCCATTTTCCCGGAAAGCGCCATCCCCACCGCTGCGGAAATTCCCTGCCCAAGAGAACCGCTTGACATGTCCACTCCCGGAATATGCTGCATACAGGGATGCCCCTGCAGATAAGAACCTAATTTACGCAGAGTGGTTAAATCCTCCACAGGGAAAAAACCTCTGTTGGCAAGAGTGGAATAAAGCCCTGGCGCCGTATGCCCTTTGGACAGGACAAAACGGTCCCTTCCTTCCATATCAGGATTTTCCGGATCTATGTTCATTTCCTCAAAATACAAATAGGTATAAATATCAGCCGCAGACAAAGAGCCTCCCGGATGCCCCGCCTTTGCACTGTGAACTGCCGTTACAATGCCTTTTCTTACCTTATTGGCAATTTTTTTCAGCTCAAGATTGTTCATGATAACCTCCATTTCCATTAAAGCAGCCTTTTCATTTACAGAGTTCCTGTTAAGCGGAACCCTGTAATATTTTAGCATAATTTCTTCATATAATCAAACGAATAGTCATGTGAGGTTACAATTTTGCCACCTAAAAAAACCCTGACCCGGAAGCAAAAAACTTGTTTATTTTCCGCGCTTATTTTTTCTGCCATATTTTTCATGCTATGTTATATTTTTACAAACGACAGCCGTATGTTTCATGCGCTGGCAGACGAAATGTTTCATTCTGAACTTTCTTCAAACGCATTAAGTCTGCATTATACCCTCGCTTATCCGGAAAAATATGGTTTTACTGGTGAGGCAACGCTTTCTTCCTATGACTCCGGCTCTGATAATGGTAAAGAGGCTGTGGAGTCTGCCCTTTTGCGGCTTTCTAAGATATCCCCCCGGCGTCTTAGCAAGGACGATGCCTTTACCTATCATCTGCTTGAACGTTACCTGAAGCTGCGCCTTAGAGGCATCTCTTATGCCTATTATGATGACCCGCTCTCTCCCTCCTCCGGGATGCAGTCCGGCCTTCCCATTCTCCTTGCCGACTATACGTTCCGCAGTCCCAAAGATGTGGAAGATTATCTGCATATTTTAGACCAGACAGATACCTACTTCGAAGGACTTATCCAGTATGAAAAGGAAAAAGAAAAACAAGGACTTTTTATGTCTGACCATGCTGCACAAAAAGTAAAAGAGCAGTGCTGCGCAATCATGGATAAAGAACTTCTTTCTTCCGGAACCCATTTTCTTCACACCACCTTCAATGAAAGAATATCTGTTATGGAAGAAAACGGGCAAATTACACAGGAGCAAAAAGAACAATGGATTTCTGAAAATGACCGTCTGCTTACCACTGTAGTTGGTCCTGCCTATGAATCAGTGGCCGATGCCTTTACTATCCTTGAAGGCAGCGGTGAGGCAATGGGACTATGCAATTTTAAAGAAGGGCGTGCCTATTACGAATACCTGCTTGCTTCTATTACAGGCTCCTCCCGCAGTATTTCAGAAATTAAAACTATGCTCCTTGAAGACTTCCAGCAAAATTATTCGGCCCTGGCCGCTTTACTTAAAAGCTGCCCGGAACTGGTTTTTATGGATTCCGAATCTGCCCAAAGCTTTCCCTATTCCACCGCTGCGGAAATGTTAAGCGATTTACAGCGCCGCATGTCCGCTGATTTTCCCTCTTTTCCCCAGTCGGAAGAAGGTTTTACGCCTTCCTGCACCATCAAAAGCGTATCGCCTTCCATGGAAAACTATTCAAGCCCTGCTTATTATTTAACGCCACCCATTGACGATATGAGCGGCAACATTATTTACATAAACCAAAAAAACATGCCTGATGCTCTGACTTTGTATACCACCTTAGCCCACGAGGGGTATCCTGGCCACTTATACCAGACTGTATACAGCCAGCTTTACATGAACCAGAATAACGCTTCCCATCTCCGTTATCTCCTGCACTATGGAGGATATACGGAAGGATGGGCTCTCTATGTAGAAAATCTTTCTTACATGTATGCCCAGCAGCTGGTAGAGGCAGCTGACTCCCTGGAAGCTATGTGGTACGAAGCCTGCCGCCTTAACCGTAATTTGCAGCTGTGCACCTATTCCCTGCTTGACATCGCCATCCATTATGAAGGAGCTTCTCTTTCACAGACAGCAGATATCCTGCAAAAGCTTGGAATTACAGACCAAAATGCAATTGCTTATATCTATGAATACATTGTTGAGGAACCGGTTAACTACCTGAAATATTACCTTGGATTTTT
>CAMUHA010000051.1 GCA_947088515.1 uncultured bacterium | reverse complement strand
GCAGCTGGCAATCTCTTCATCCCTCTTACGTTCTTTCTTATAAAAGCAGACCGTTTTTACCTCTGTATAGCATAGACATGCTGCAATCTGCACCAAAAGCTGTAAAATTACATCTTCCACTTTTAAACTGCCAAAACCGCCTGTTATCCCCATCTGCCTGTTTTCAAACAAATTAATTACTGCCGGAACCTGCTTAATTATGCAAAATTCTTTTGACAGTTTTTCCGCTTCCCCTGCAAGTTTTTCCTGCACAATACTCCTTATCTGTCCCTGTAACTTTATTTTCATTGAAAAATCCGCATTTTCCAGTCCAATGCGCAAGGCTAAAAAATCTGCCTGTCTGTAATAACGGTTCCATAAGACCACTGCTTTTCTCCCTTCTTTCTCCAAAAAGAAGTGTACTGACGGATATTTCTTCTCCAGAATTTCCTTATTTTCTCTCTGACAGACCGAAAGATATTCCCTGGTTTTCTCCAGATATTCCAAATACTGCCGCTCCCTTTCTTGTTCCTCCTTCCTGTGTGAATACTTTCTGTAACCATAAACAGAGAGTCCCCAGAAAAGAGTCAGAATGGCGCTGCAGCCGCTCATTGCCGCAGAAAGATAATAAAATCCGCCACTCTCTCCCATCATTTGGCTGCCCATATGCGCCATCAGCAGCATAGGCAGCGTCATAGTAAGGGCTGGTCCCAAGATTAAAATCAATGGCTGCTCCTGCTCCCTGTCCTTTTCTTTTGGCATAATAACTTCCACATCCTCTGTATGAAGAGGCTGCTCCTGCCAGCAACGGCGCTCTATCCATCCTATCTCCTTTTTGGGCATATCTGCAGACATGATATTCTTTTCTTCTCCGTTCCTTTCCCCTATCACACGGCAGATACCGCAAAAAGATATGCAAACCATCCCCTGTTTTAAAACAAGCAAATGAAGACCATAAATATCCACTCTGTCACCGGGATATACAATTTTTCTCCCAGTAAAGCTTTTTTCATTTATATATACCCCCATATTGCCTTTATTACAGAGAACATATCCTCCCTTCTCCACGCTTATTTCTGCCTGCCGGATATCAATCAGCGAAAAACAATCATAAAATATTTGGTTTTTGAAGTCTTTTCCAATACACACTGTTTCTTTGTTTTTCATGTTTACAAAATCTGCTGCCTTAAGCGCACATTTTGCTTCTGAAAGTATAAAAAGAAGCTTTTCATTCTTTTCTGTATATAAATAAACAGGGCTTTTTTCACTTATTTTTTTCCCATTCATAAACCAGATATCATCTGTACAAAAGAAGATTACCGTCAAATCACAGGAAAGCCCTGTATCTTCCACAGATAAATCCAATTCTCCCTTTCCTGCCGGAAAATCAGACAAAGTTTTTCTTGTGTAAGCATACTTAGTAAATATCAGTAAGATTTTTACGCCTGGTTCTTTATTCTCTTTTTTATCCTCCAAATTAACTGCTGCCTCCATATATGTTTTTCTATAATACACCAAATAAGATTCGGTCCTCTTTTCTTCAGTCACATTCTGTAAAAAATTTACTTGTTGTTTACTAGAATTGTTAATGAAACCGTACATAAAGTAAAAAACAAAACTAATGTCTGGAAAAATTTAAGATAATTTAAATTCCCTGTAACAGATATTTTTGATTTAAATTTACTGTTTGAGGGAAAATACGACTGCTGATAATGCAGCTTCATGAATAAGTCATGAATAAAAGATAAAGTGATTTTATATGAATTGCTTAGTAAGTGTTATACCACATACTTTTGGTAATTTCAACCAAAAGGTTATGCCTTAAATGTAGAAAATAAATTCTTTTTTGCAGGAACCCGAACCCATTTTACACAATATATTGTATTAAAAAAAGAAAAATATCTTTTTATCCACCACTAATTGTATTGTGCAAATTGCCAGTCCCTGATAATTTTTCTTTTTGTGTAATTAGAAAGAGTATGTTTGAAAAATGCCCCGGCACAGTCTGTACCGGAGCATCGCAAATTCCATGAAATCAGGAATCATTAATATTCATTAAACGCATTCAAAATGGTTTCTGCAAGTTCTAATGTTTCATCAGAATATGTAACTACAGCACATATTGCTCTGCCCTCAAATACGCGTACATAATAGTCCTGCCTTAAGGGCGCATCTTCAGAGTCAATTTGTGTACTCACTTTTATAAAATCTTTCCCTGCAATACTTACTGTCTCATCATCGCCCGTGATGGTATAAGAAATTGTTGTTACCTTTCCCAACTGCATTTTTAAAGACTGCACATATACCTCCGCTTTCATATTATTTAATGGAAGCTTTTCCACAGTCAGAACAACGTTATTGGCGCCTGTGGCGTCTGTACTCATCATTTCATATACAGTACGCATCTTGGCATATTTAAGCTGCTGTTCGCTGAAACTTTCCGAAAGCGCTTCTTCCCCCAGCCCCATCATGTCGTTTATCGCTTCTTCCGTAGCCATATACATTCCTTCCGGTAAAGTGTAACGCATTCCCAGATATTCACTTTCCCATCCTGTGTCTGTAATGATTCCTTTTACAAATTTATCTTCTGGCGCTTCTTCCTGCTTTCCGCTCCCCTCTGATTCTTCTTTTTCCGCTTCCGGTTCTGCAGCTTTCTCCATCTCTTGTGAGGACTCCTCTTCTTCTATCTCTTTTGATGTTCCGGCTTCCTGCTCTGGAGATGTGCCTTCCTCCATCTCTCTGCTTCCTGATTTGCCTCCACAGGCTGTAAGCATCACCGCAACAGCAAGTACCACAAACAATACTTTCTTTTTCATTCCCTTTTCCTCCCGATTCTAATCCAATCATACTGCTTCCAGACCTATGCGCACTAAAGCCCATTTGTAAACTTCTCTGCTCCAATGCGCATAAAACCCTTATAAAATATTTATACACCAATGCAGGGAGATCCGCAAGATATTTTATATTATCCTAATGCCACATCCAGTATCATCATAATAAGAAATCCTGCCATAACGCCCACCGTGCCAAGGTTTGAATGTTCTCCCTGATTTGCTTCCGGTATCAGCTCCTCCACCACTACATAAATCATTGCTCCTGCTGCAAATGCCAGAAACCAGGGCATGTATGGTGTAATTTGTACAGCAATCAGTGTAATCCCAATGCCAAATATCAATTCAACAATTCCTGACAGACTGCCAAAGATAAAGGCCCCTCCTCTGCTCATACCCTCCTGCCTAAGAGGAAGGGATATCGCTGCCCCTTCTGGAAAATTTTGTATCCCAATTCCGATTGCCAGGGCAAATGCCGCCGCATAAAGCGCCTGGTCCTGTGGGTGCTGGGCTGCCATGGCAAAAGCTAAGCCTACAGCCATTCCCTCCGGGATATTGTGAAGAGTCACCGCCAGGACAAGAAGCGTTGTTCTGTGAAATGGGGACCGTACCCCTTCCGGATTTTTTTCTCCCAAGTGTAAATGCGGCATCAGAAAATCCAGCAGATAAAGGAACAGACCGCCCAGTATAAACCCTCCCGATGCAGGTACCCATGGAATTTTCCCTGCGCTTTTTGTCTCTTCTATAGCAGGAATCAGCAATGACCAGACAGACGCTGCCATCATTACTCCTGCTGCAAATCCCAAAAATGCCCGTTGAATATTCTTTCCCATTTCTTTCCTAAAAATGAATACTATACTGGCTCCAAGGGAGGTCATCAGAAAGGTAAATCCTGTTCCCATAGCAGCCCATCCAATTGCCTGATTCATATTTTCCTCTTTCCGCATCCACATAACCGGACGCTTACCTCTATGATATCATTACACACTTTTTTCCATATTGTGCCTGTTTTTATAAAAAACATACAAAATAATATTCCAAAACCTATATCATTTCACCTTATACATATACTTTTCTAATACACACAAATGCCCAGATTCAAAGAATCCGGGCGCTCATTTGGAAAAATATCAGGCATCCTGTTATGCAAGAATCTCCTTTACACACTCTGCCAGTTTATCGCACTTACAGTTTGCAAAAAATAATTCCTTAAATTTTGCACCGGATAATGCTCCCTTCACCAGCTCACGGTCCAGGTTTTTAAGGATAGTTATCATATCTGTATGAGTAACTTCCTTTACTTTGTCAAGGATTTTCTTATTTCTCTGTTCCGGTTCCACCCTTTCTTTGGGATATCCTCCACCCCCCGGCGCACAGAACAGTTTTTCAAAAATATATTCCAGATTCAGTTCACCACCCCATCCAAAATTCTCTGCAAAAGGAAGGGCAATGCAATTACCATCATTTACCTGTGAAAACAGATACGCGTCCAAAGGAGAAGTAATGTGTCCGCAGAGCACCTTGGGAAAAGAATTACATGCAAGCATGGCTCCCTCACCTGTGCCACATCCGGTAATTACAAAATCTGCCGCCCCGGAGTTAAGCAGAACTGCTGCCAAAATACCATTTTGTACATAGGTAAGGGAATTTGTATCATCTGCAGAATACATTCCATAATTAAAAACCTCATGTCCCATAGGCTCGCTCACTTTTTTTAAAGCTGTGCAAATCATTTCGTTTTTTGCCGCCTGGCTGTTTTCATTAATCAGTGCAATCTTCATATCTATCCTCCATGGCAGAACGTTCACAACGTCGTGTGTTATTTCATTTTTATTTTAATTATATTTCATTTACTGTGGTTGTTTTCCAATGTAAGCCAAAATACCGCCATCCACATACAGCACATGACCGTTTACAAAGTCTGACGCATCAGAAGCAAGAAATACTGCGGGTCCCTGCAAATCTTCTGTTTCTCCCCAGCGCGCCGCAGGTGTTTTGGCAATAATAAACTGGTCAAAAGGATGTCTGCTGCCATCAGGCTGCACTTCACGCAAAGGCGCAGTTTGGGGTGTTGCTATATAACCAGGGCCGATACCGTTACACTGAATATTAAATTCACCATATTCAGATGCAATATTTCTGGTCAGCATTTTAAGTCCGCCCTTGGCTGCCGCATATGCGGAAACAGTTTCACGTCCAAGTTCACTCATCATGGAGCAGATATTTATAATCTTGCCATGTCCTTTTTTAATCATGCTGGGAATCACAGCTTTGGAAACAATAAAAGGCGCATTCAAATCCACATCAATTACCTGCCGGAACTGTTCCGCAGTCATATCGCACATAGGGATACGTTTAATAATTCCCGCATTGTTAACCAGAATATCAATAACGCCCACTTGTTCTTCAATTTGAGCCACCATAGCCTGTACTTGTTCTTCATTTGTCACATCACATACATAGCCATGTGCCTTGATGCCTTTTTCTTCATAAGCCGCCAGTCCTTTATCCACCAGCTCCTGCTTAATATCATTAAACACTATGGTTGCCCCTGCCTGTGCATAAGCAGATGCAATTGCAAAACCAATTCCGTAAGAAGCGCCTGTTACCAGCGCTATCTTGCCTTCCAGTGAAAATTTCTTCATAAAATCGCTCATTTTCTCTTTTCCCTTCTGTTATTTGTTTTTTACTTTTTATGTTTTTTCTACAAGCCGGAAACCTACAGACCCACCTGCATATGGCAGTATTGGTCTATACAGCCATTGTTCAAAAACAATATATAAAATACAGGCATTACATCAAATCTTTCATTGCCACATGGTCCATATCATCAAAATCCTGGTTCTCTCCTACCATGCCCCAGATAAATGTGTAAGCTCTGGTACCGCAGCCGGAATGAACAGACCAGCTGGGGGAAATCACTGCTTCTTCGTTCCTTATAACAATATGCCTTGTCTCTGAAGGCTCTCCCATATAATGAACCACAAAAGCATCATCCGGCATTTCAAAATAAAGATAGACTTCCATACGTCTGTCGTGTGTGTGACAGGGCATTGTGTTCCATACGCTCCCTGGCTCTAGCTTAGTCATACCCATAACAAGCTGACAGCTCTCTACCTGTCCGGGAAGAATATACTTGCAGATTACTCTGTGGTTGGCATCTTCCAAAGCGCCAAGCTCCACTTTATTTTCATCTTTAACAATCACTACGCCCTCTGTGGGACTTCCCTCCGGTTTAATCAAAACTGTAGGATAAGTCTTATGCGCCGGTGCGCTGTTGATATAAAATTTAGCGGGACAGGAAGCTTCCCTGCTGTCAAAAATAATATCCTTCGCCCCCATTCCTATGTACATTCCTTCTTTAAATCCCACTTCATATTTTTTT
This sequence comes from uncultured bacterium, assembly GCA_947088515.1. GTDB lineage: Bacteria > Bacillota > Clostridia > Lachnospirales > Lachnospiraceae > Suilimivivens. The sequence goes on along the minus strand of CAMUHA010000051.1, from coordinate 11,437 downwards.
CCATCTACAGAAATGGTTCCGGCTCCACCAATGTTGATTACCCCCATTTCCCTCCTCTGCAAAAAATACTCCGCTCGCAGCTCATCTCCTGCCGTAAGCGCCAAAGGCTTATCCGGCACGGCAGCCCCTGTAATAATTCTGTCAATGTGACTGTAAACCAGTTTAATTTCCCCTATCACAAAAAGATTCTGAATTAAAAACTCTTCCCGTAACCGCTCTGTTGTATAATGCTTCACATCCCTTGGTGAAGCTGCTGTTCTTAGCTCCATTTCCGCTTCCTTGCCCTTTCCCTTATGTTAATGCCACTCTTGTAACTTCTCACTGTCTATTCTTTTATTGTATAGTATACATAAAAAAAATGGCTATGTCTTTTCAATTATTTCTATAAATATTGCAAATTTTGAACTTCTTATATATAATTCAGGTTAATTAACGAAAACATTTACATTGTTTTTCCTAAAGAGACAAATTTAAGATTCTTTCAGACCACTTACCAGTACAATGCCACAGGCCAGTCCTGTGGCATGCAGGAGACATTAAAATGAGAGAGTTATATTCCTGTCAGCAGGCAATAGAAAGCTGCGCCACTTCCCACACCTTTGCCATCGCCCACTTATATAAAGAAGAAAAAGCCATGGATATGCACATCCATAACTGCTATGAAATATATTATTCCATCTCTGGCGGTAAGCAATTTCTGATTGACAACAAATTCTATGCTATTACACCAGGGGATATTTTTATAATCAACCAGTATGAAAGCCACAAAATTACTCAATTGGATAAAATGGTGCACGAACGAATCGTCCTGTCTATCTATCCGGATTACCCGGAACGCCTCTCCACAGCCAAAACCAATCTGGATGCCTGCTTTTCCCACAGGCCCTCTGGTTTCAGTCACAGAATTTCTCTGGGTAAAGAGCTGCAGACGCGTTTTTTGTACTATATTAATAAAATTACAGCAGCAGAAGGATATGGCCAGGATGTCATTGAGCAGTCTGCCTTTATGGAACTGATGCTCTTAATTAATAATGCCGTCCACACCAGCCGTCAGCCCCAGCCTGCATCCCCCATTTACAACCAGCAGGTGGATGACATTCTCGCTTACATCAACCAGAACATTACCTCTCCCATTACCATAGAACAATTATCTGGCGCATTTTATTTAAGTGAGTCTTACATCTGCCGGATTTTTAAGGCAGCCACAGGAACCACAATTAACAAATATATCAGCGCCCGACGCATCAGTATCGCCAAATCCCTGCTAAGCGGCGGCGCAGGCGTCATGGAATCTTATGAAAAAAGCGGATTTTCTGATTACAGCAGCTTTTTCAAAGCTTTCACAAAAGCAGTCGGCATCTCTCCCAAAAAATATGCCCAATGCAGTGTCAGCTGACATGCACCGGGCGTATTTTATATTGCCTCTTTAAATTATTTGCTGCTAAACGGCTAATTATTTCTTTTTAGAAATCGTGCCTTCTTTCAACAACTAAAATCCATAGTCATAAATGCTTCCTGTATTATACGAATTGTTGTAGTTTCCCTTCCAATCGTATGTATTCGCCTTGGAAGCTTCGTTTTTGGCTGCACTTTCAATCATGGATGCCTGTGAAGATATCCTGTTTGCATAGGACATGCTTCCGTTAAATAAAGATTTAACCGTATTCATATCCGCTTCTTTAAATGTCTTCTCATCCAGAGACAGGGTGTTGTCCTTGTTGATGGTGACTCCTACTTTCTCCAGCATCTTCTTGTTGGCTTCTGTTGCCGTTGTCATAAACTTTGTACGGTTCTGTACACTGGTGGTTGCTGAATTGCCAGCTTTTTTAATCACATCATTGTAATTATTTACAAAGTCATTGACAGATTTGTAAATGGCATTGACATCGTATTCTTTTGTAGTAGTGGTAACGCCGTTTTCATCTGTCTTTTCCACATCCACCTTGTTAAATACGGACTTGCTTCCTGTCTTGGAAAGAGCTTCTGCCGAATCCTTTAACTTATCTGCTGCCTCTTCAATAGAAGAAAGTGTCTTTGCAGAATCTTTGGCAGTGGATGTGTCTTTCTTATTATCCTTCTCTGCTGAAGAAACTCCCTTGTTGGAATCCTTCGCATAGTAAGCTTTCATCAGCTTGCCATAGCTGCCATTTTTGATGCTGGCATAATCAGAGAGGAAATTCAGATTGCTCATTCCTCCGCCACCCATACTCTGAAACAAAAAAGAGTAATCCGTTTTCATTCTTCCTACATTAATACCAATTCCCATACTCTCACTCCTTTGACTTACAAACACTCTGCTTACCATCTGAATGCCTTCGCAGACAAGTCATATGACTTTACCATTCATCTTACTTCCCATATGCGGACGGTAAGCGCAGAACCTCCATGTCCCACTGTTTTCTTACATAATTTATATCGTCAGAATTTATTTTATGATTAAGTTAAGTATAGCATCTGAATACAAAAATTACAAGATATGGCAGCAGGAAATTCATTGCATTCTTATATAAAATCATTACAAAAACTTTGTAAAAACTTTTTTATTTTTTTTGTAAAAGTAGTTGACAAAACAAGAAAAAGGGGATAAAATGTTATTTGTTCGCAGGAATGGCGGAATTGGCAGACGCGCACGGTTCAGGTCCGTGTGGTAGCAATACCATGAGAGTTCAAGTCTCTTTTCCTGCATAGAAAGAAGCCGTAAAATATGGCTTCTTTTTTATTTGTGTTGCATCTCTGTACATTTTAACCAAAGAAACAACTCCCCTGTTGCAATTATCCTACTATGACTGGATAAATTATTTGTACCAACTTAAAGCAAAAGAGCGGCATTACTGCCGCCCCTTGTCGTAGGAGATTTTCGAAAGAATTATCAATATTAAATCCAAGCGCTTATCAAAGGCTGCTCAACATCAGCCGGTCAAATCAGAAAGCGGTTTAAAGGTATATCCCATTCCTTCCCAGCACGTTAACAGCTCATCCAGTATTTCTCCGTTAGTCTGCGATGTATTATGGAGCAATACAATTGCCCCCGGATGGATTCTACTGGTCAGCTTTTTAATTGCCTCATCTGGCGCAGGCTGACTGTCCTGCATCCAGTCCACATGGGCCAGACTCCAGAAAATAGTGGAATAACCGATTTCCTGTGCCATTCTTAAATTCGCTTCATTACATTTTCCCTGCGGCGGCCGGTAGTACATAGACAACTCTGCGCCTGTAACTTCATGAAACAGAGCCGCCACGTCATCCATTTCCTTGCGAAAGGCGCCCATTTCTGAAATAGAGGGCATGTCCAGATGATGGTACGTATGATTGCCAACTGCATGTCCTTCCGCCACCATGCGTTTGACAAGTTCAGGCGCTGACTCCAGATAATGGCCTACTACAAAAAATGTTGCAGGCGCTTTATGTTTCTTTAGCGCTTCCAGAATTGGCTCCGTATTGCCATTTTCATATCCACAGTCAAAGGTCAGATAAATCACCTTTTCATCCATGCCACCCACATAGTAAGCGTCATATGCCTTTAAATCAGAGGCAGAAGCATTTCCCACAGGCTGGCTCCCCTCTTCCCCAAATCCCAGTCCCCAGTCCTCTGATGCCAGTACCAGTCCATGTCCTAATTCCTTCTCTTCATCCTTTTGCGTCTCTGCCTGAGGAAGCTGTAAACTTTCTATATTAAAAATATTTCCAATTTCCGGCCGGCGCAATACATTTCCTTCCTTTAAAGGGTTTCCCATTGCCGAAACTTCCGCATTTTCCTGCTGGTTTTCTTCCTGCCCTGACGGATTCCCTTCATTTTCTTTTTTGCCGCATCCAATTAAAAATAAAGCAGCTCCAATTGCCAAATAAACAGCTGCCTTACTCACTTTCAGTTTCATCGAAATGTTCCTCCTATGTTTTGATACAGATTTTTTATTTATAGTAACCCATTTTTGCATCAAAATTGCATCATATAAAATATTAATAGTAATTACCAAAATGCTATATACCATACCACCATAGAGAACATGCACGATTCAGGCAAGACCGGTTTTGGTTTATGTGTACTGTCCCCTGCCACACATCTGGCACCCGGCAGGCGTAACGGCACATCCGCCAAGCGCTGTTTCCCGCAATTCCGCAGGTATCCGTTTTCCTACCGAATACATGGCCGCTATCATTTCATCCAGAGGGATTTTCTGTTCTATGCCTGCAAGCGCCATTTCCGCTGCAATCAGTGCGTTGGCAACCCCTGCCCCATTACGGCTCTGACAGGGATATTCCACCAGGCCCCCTACCGGGTCACACACCAGTCCAAGCATATTCATCAGTACGGTTACAGCTGCGTCCAGACATTGCTTTGGCGTCCCTCCCATCAGCTCCACTGCGGCAGATGCCGCCATGGCAGAGGCAACCCCGACCTCGGCCTGACATCCCCCTACCGCCCCGGCCACAGTAGCATTGCGCATGGCAAGATATCCGATCGCCCCTGCATTAAACAGAGCTTCTACAAGCAGCTTATCTTCCATTCCATACGCATCCTGTAAGGCAAGAAGCACACCTGGAACAATTCCGGAAGAGCCTGCTGTGGGCGCCGCTACTATCAGCCCCATAGAGGCATTTACTTCAAGAACCCCCATTGCGTACATGATTCCTCTGCCCATTACCGGTCCGCACACCGTTTTTCCTTCTCTTTGATGAATATTTAGTTTCTCCGCTTCCCCGCCAATTAAACCCCCCATGGATTTTCTGGGTCTTTTCACGGCTGACAGGGCAGAGTCACGCATAATGTCCAGCGCATGGAACATACGCGGAACAATGTCTTCCTCTGTCACTTCCCCCAGGTCACATTCCCGCTTCCTCATAACATCCGAAATTTTCAAATGATTTACATTACATAGCTCTAACAGTTCCTGGGCATTTTTAAAATCCATCTATCTTCTCCCTAAGACCATACGGTCAAAAATTTCTATATGAACCTGCAACAATATTTTTCTCTTACCATTTATTAAAAACGTTCTTTGCCATCTATTATGACTGGATTAGCATCACATCATGCACAAAACTGTTTTCCTGCAGTTCTTCTGTAATATGCTCCGGCAGACATCCGTCTGATTCTACTATCGTGTAGGCTGTACATCCCTTTGTTTCACGGAAAATTCTCATAAATGCAATATTGACATTGTGGAGGCTTAAACATTTGGTAATATGAGCCGCCACACCGGGCCTGTCCTGATGAATCACAATCACCGCACTGTATTCGCCCGTAAAGTCTACATCCACCTGATTAATCCGCACAATCCGTACTTTTCCGCCGCCCAATGACTCTCCCCGCACCACCATGACACGGTTATCCTGCCCGATCATATTGATGTCAACTGTATTTGGATGAACTTCTTTTTCCTCCTCATTTGTCTTAAACGAAAATTCCAGACCTTTCCTTTCGGCAATTTCGAAAGACTCAGCAATTCTCGTATCGTCTGTGGAAAACCCCATAATGCCTCCTAAAAGAGCGCGGTCCGTTCCATGCCCCTGATAAGTCCGGGCAAAAGAACCATAAAGAGTAAATTCCACTCTTTTTATGGCGCTGCCTAACATTTTTTGCGCAAGGCCGGCAATTACACAGGCTCCTGCTGTATGGGAACTGGACGGGCCAATCATATTAGGTCCTAACACATCAAAAACACTTATAAACGACATTTTTCTCTCCTATTTTAGTACCCCTTCCGCCCAACTATATGCCAATTTCCTCCAAAGGACTTAAAGACTCCTTTCGTCCTGAAATCCTCCAGACACACGGCTGGGCTTTGCTGGTTTTCTATTCTGGCCGGATACTGATTTCTCCGCTTGAAAGCAACTCCTCTGTTCCATCTTCATACCGGACATGCAGGTGGCATTTGTCACTGATTCCCAGAACAATGGCATGTTCTTTGTCTGTCTCTTTGCTGCCGCTTTGTGTCTGGCACGTTTTACCGGGCGTAATAATGCGGACCTTTTTCCCAATTACAAAAGAGCGCCGTCTGTATTCTTCCAGATAATCTCTTGCGGGAAATGTCTGGTAATAAGCCATAAAATTTTTAAGAAACGCCACCGTTAACCGATTGCGCAGATTTTCCCTTGGAACACTGTCGGTGAATACTGCCCCTGCCACGTCACTGATTTCTTTTGGGAAACCACCTTCTGGTTCATAAATATTTATGCCAATTCCCACAATTACATATTCAAGTTTGCCCTCTTCCATAGACGAAGAGCCTTCGGTCAATATCCCGGAGATTTTTTTCCCCCGCAGCCATACATCATTAACCCATTTAATCTGTACCTCTTCTCCCAAAATCTCTTCTACTCCCCTGGCAGCAGCGGCAGCAGTAAGGGTAGTAAGCATTGCGCCTTCCTCCGGCCCTGTCTCCGGATGCAGAAGCAGACTTAAATAAAGTCCCGACCCTTCCGGGGAATAAAAAGAGCGGCCTCTGCGCCCTCTTCCGGCGCTTTGTTCTTCCGCTAACAGAACTAAATCGCGCCTTTCGCCATCAGCTGCATACTGTTTAAGCACATTATTGGTAGAATCCACCATTTTTTCCACTTGCACTGGTAAGGAAATACCCGCTTGTGTTAGCTCTTTTTCTATAAAAGCAGCAGAAAGCACATCCGGCGCTTTCTGTAAAACATATCCTTTGTTATTTACTGCTTCAATAGCATACCCTTCCTTTTGAAGTCCCTTGACAGCCTTCCAGATACTTGCTCTTGTAACAGAAAGCTGCTGCGCAATTTCCTGTCCCGAAAAGAATTCTCCCCGGTGATTTTCCAATAATAACAATACCTGTTCTTTTATCGTCATTTGGATTTTCTCCTAAAATTATAATTACAGCCACTTAAGTTCAGGAAAATATTCCATCTCCGCCCGGCCTACAATCTCACTTTTTTCCACAAATTTATTTTCCCAGAATCTGGAATCCAGCGAATTATTACGATTATCTCCCATTACAAAAAAGCCGTCCTTTGGCACCACATAAGGCCCAAAGTCCCCTTCCATCTCTTCCCTTAAATATCCTTCCGCAAGAGGGGCGCCGTCGATATAAATGGTTCCATTAATTCCCTCAATCCTCTCTCCCGGCAATCCGATGATTCTTTTCAAATAAATTGTTTTTCCATCATCCGGAAAATAAAATGCTATAATATCGCCTCTTTGGGGATCACCCGCGATATATGCCATCCTGTTGACAATAATCCTGCTCCCTGTCATAATCGTTGTTTCCATAGAGCCTGACGGTACCTGCGCGTTAGCAATCAGCGTATGACTGACAATAAACGCAGTCGCAAATGCAGTCAAAATCACTCTGGACCAGTCAAGAATCGCATATAAAACCTTATTCATTTTCCGTTTCTTTTTCATCACGGCATCTCCGTTTCTGTAAAAATTATCTCTGCTTCCATACATATATTTTAGACCAATTGCATACTTTTAGCAATAACATTACGTTTTGAATTATTTACTGTCTGTAAAATTTGTGATACAATAAGAAATGGTGAAAGGCGCACACCATTTTTACTGTATGATTTTTGTCGTCTGCGCCGGCGGCAGAACGGAGATCACTATGAAACGACAAAGGCATAAACATAAAGAATCCTTTTCCATACTCCTGATCTCCAATACAGGCCGGAGCGGCAGGCAGTTCCATTTTTCATTATTAACTTTCCGCCTGTTCCTCATCTTTTTGCTTCTTATCTGCATCACCTTGGGGTGTCTGTCCTATTTGTTTATGACACAACGCCGCAATATGGCTGCCCTTAAGGAACAATTAACCATACAGGAACAGTTGGTCCTGCAATTGGAGGAAGAAAAAGCTGCATTAGACGTCGAACGCAAGACTCTTGCAGCAGAAAATGAAACCCTGCATCAGGCAATTTCAGCCAGTGTCCAGGCAAGAGAACAGGAAGAAGCCCTGGCAGAAACGGAATCCAGAGCAGAACAGGACCCTTCCTTTCCCAGCCTCTATCCATCTACGGATACAGGAATGCTCCTTAGATCTTATTCCGAAGAGCAGCCCTATCTCGCCCTTAATACACATACAGAAGGGAAAGTTATTGCTGCGGGAAGCGGCGCTATAACAGCCATTCGGTCGGATGATACCTATCCGATCATCATTGAAATGGATCATGGGAATGGCTACCAGACACGATATATGTGTCATCAGGAAGCAGAACTGAACACCGAAGAGGGGGCACAGGCCAAAGCGGGGGATGCCTTACTTACCATTACTACTGACAATACACAGCTGGATTATCAAGTGCTTCATGAAGGAAGTCCAATTGATCCGCTGATGGTCCTGGATGCAAAAGGATAAAAGGAGGATTTTTAATGTTTGCAAGTAAAAAAACTACACACACAACGGAAACACGTACAAAAGTGGGTACACTAATTGGTGAAGGCGCTATTTTCAACGGTGACTTATCCGCACCGGAAGCTGTCCGGGTGGACGGCACGGTAAATGGTAATTTTACCTGTGAAAAGGAATTAATCATTGGTCCTTCCGGACGGATTAAAGGCAATATTTCTGCTCAAAACGTAGTTATTTCCGGCACGGTAGACGGTGATATTTCAGTTTCAGGAAAGCTTGAAATTCTCTCTACCGGTAAATTAACAGGAAATATCGCTGCTAAATCCCTTGTGGTTGACGAGGACGCTTGCTTTGACGGAAGGTGTACCATGACTACTTCCGGTCAGATAACCAGCCCTTTAAACAACGCGGAAACATCTGAAGAATCTCAGGCACAGACCACTGCGACCGCACCTGCATCGGACCAGAGCGCTACATATAATCCTGAAAAGAGTTATCTGTCCCAGCCTAAAGAGTCCACAAAGTCTTATGGAACACAAAAAGAGAATGCACGGCCTCTTGGCGGACAGAGTTATTCAAAAGATATGGCAAAGCATCAATAAATACGAAATAAAACACCTTGAAAAACTGCCGCACCGTTTAAGGTGCGGCTGCCTTTTTAGATTTATATCCCTAAAGGAGTATGCCATGAAAAAGAATCCCAGACAAATCGCAGCCATAATCTGTATCATTCTGCTGGTTTTATTATATGTTGCAACTCTGGTAGTTTCCCTTCTGGATTTCCCCGGATCGGACAGGCTTTTTGCCGCCTGTCTTCTTGCCACCATAGGTCTTCCCATCCTTTTGTGGATTTTCATCTGGCTTTATGGCAAGTACACAAACAAGACCACCATAGCGGAAATCTTTACCAAAAATGACCAGGGGCCTGAAAGCAAGAAGTAAGAAACAGATAATTTTCTTTATTTAAGAAGCTTTTCCAGCTCTTCCTTTGCCTGTAAAAGGGTGTGAAAAACAATACCTTTCATACCCTCTTTTTTGGCAGCTTCCACATTTTTTTCCATGTCATCTATAAATACACATTCCTGTGCTTTCAAATTGTACCGACTGCATAAAAGCTGATAAATTTCCGGCGCTGGTTTAATAAGTTTTACCTGATAAGACAAAATAGCCCCATCTGTCTCCTCCAGAAAGTCAAGGGCATCTATGCACTCGTTATATGCCTTCTGCGCAAAGTTGGAAATAATATAAACACCATATCCTCTGTCTTTCAGCTCTTTTATCCATGAAGCTGCATAATCATATCGTAATATCATACCCTTTATGTTAATAAATACCTGTCTGATCTCATCTTCTATAGACGGGTCGTTTGCTATAAAACCAGATAAAAGTTCGTCATCTGACATTTTTCCTCTGTCCATTTCGTTCCACAAAGAACTTCTCACAGTGGCATCCGCCAGCTTTTCAAAAATTTCGTCTGAAAAACCAAAGTTTCTGTAAAACTCCTTCCATTTAAATCCTGCAAGCACATTTCCAATATCAAACACTACATTCTTTATCATTTTTATTTCTCCTGTTCAAATTCCGCTTACGCTGTTTTCCCGTTCTGCTCCTGCCCTCTTAAGCGGGTATCATTTCCAGAAATGCTTCTGCAGCTCTGGATATAAACGTCCTCATTTCTTTTACCACACAAATCTGCCTTTTAGGTATCATTTTGTTAAAACGAAGCTCAAAAAGTCTGCCATCTTCTAAATATTCTTTTGCAAAATCTCTCACCACGCTCCCGACCCCTAAATTTCTTAAAGCAAACTGAACAATCATATCACTGGTAGCCAGCTCAAATTCCGGGGATACAACAACATTATTTTTAATTAAAAAATCATCTACATAGCTTTTGGTACTTGTATTTCCTTCAAGAGATATGACAGGCAGCTGTTCAAGTTCCTGAAAATCCAGCATCCTGTTTTTATACCGGATAAATTCTCTTCCTGCCACAAACACATCTTCTATCTCACGGACAGGCATTACACAAAATTCCTGTTCATCCGGCACAGGTGTACTTACTACCCCAAAATCAATTTTTCCCTGTCGCAGCAGGCATATGGTTTCCGGTGTAGGGGCATTGGTAACTGTCACTTTAATTTTGGGAAAGCGTTCATGATATTTCTGTAACAAAGGGAGCAGATAGAATTTAAGCGTCATATCACTTGCTCCAATGTGAAGCTCCCCCTCCTCAAGCTGTAACATAGAGTATAATCTTTTTTCTCCCAGAAGAATCTGCTCATAACCTGCCTTTACATATTCATACAAAACTTGTCCTTCCGGTGTAAGTCTAATCCCCCGCAAAGCTCTCACAAACAGCTTTGCCTTTAAAGAACTCTCCAGTTGCTTTAATGACTGACTTACAGCAGGCTGAGAAATAGAAAGCTCTGCCGCCGCCCCAGTAAGGCTTCCAGTTTTCGCCGCATAATAAAAAACCTTATAATACTCAAGATTTTCCGTCATATATCCTCCGCTTTGTTTCTTAATACTAAGGGAAACCGCTTTTGGGGTTCTCACTTAAGACAACTTGATTTCCAAGGCTTTTTGTTTAGTCAGGCGTCATCTCTTACACGCTTTCCCCTCTTCGCCACACCATTTCCGGGTCATTTTTAAATAGAAACAGGCTTTTTTTTCCAAGAAATGGGTGCATATTTTGAAAAAGCGCTTCTTCATCTCCTTTTAGCAAACATTCCCCTGCCAGCGCTAATATCAGCTTGGACCTTGCATGAAAAAGTTTTAAATTTGCTGCCAGTTTGTCAAGTGTCTTTACAGCTTCCACCTTCTGGTAACTTTCAAAGCAACTCCCCATCTGCAAAAAAGAAATGGGTATCACCTGATTTTCCATATCTTCATCCCCACGCCATAATAGAAGATTCAGTCTGACATTTCTAAACACCTCACTGTGTGAGCGGAGCACAGCTGCAATATCTGATGCCATCTCCACCACATAATCTTTTGGAAGAGCACAGTCAATAACAAGCGTCATTTCCAATATGCCGCCTGTATAATTTCCTTTCACATGCAGCGCCCTCTCCACCGCATTTTTCAAGTTCATTTTCATAAGCAGTTCCATTTTCTCTCCCCAT
>CAMUHA010000050.1 GCA_947088515.1 uncultured bacterium | reverse complement strand
AGCTTGGCGCTTATGGATTCCAGATGTTTGGGGATAACAATCTTAACTGTCACATCCCCTTTCGTCACAGCTGCCGCGAACATAAACGTTCCCGCCTCTATCTGGTCCGGAATTATGGCATACTCCGTACTATGGAGTCTGGTCACGCCTTTAATCCTGATTACATCAGTGCCCGCTCCCCGGATGACTGCTCCCATACTGTTTAAAAAGTTGGCAACATCCACCACATGAGGCTCTTTGGCGGCATTTTCAATAATCGTCTGTCCTTCCGCCATAGCAGCTGCCAGCATCATATTAATGGTGGCGCCCACCGAAACCACATCCATGTATAAATGACATCCCCGGAGATGCTCCGCCTCCGCTATAATAAGTCCATGTTCAATTCTCACATCTGCGCCTAATGCGCGAAACCCTTTAATATGCTGGTCAATGGGCCTAAGTCCAATGTTGCATCCCCCCGGCAGTGTCACCTGCGCTTTTTTATATTTCCCAAGCAGAGCCCCCAAAAGATAGTAGGAGGCACGTATTTTTTTAATAAAATCGTCTTCTATCACCAATTCCATAATGGATTTCCCGGAAATCCTGACTGTGTGTCTGTCTGGTTTATCTACAACGCCTCCAATGCTTCCAATCGCCTGCAACATCACATTTGTATCCCTTACATCGGGCACATTTTCTATCAATACACTTTCATCCGTCATAATGGAAGCAGCCAAAATAGCAAGCGCCGCATTTTTGGCGCCGCCAATCTCCACCTCTCCCACCAGCGGATTACCGCCTTTTATTGCATACTGTTCCATTAGTATACCTCTATATAATCAAAAGTTGAATCTTTCTAATCTAAATTAAGCTTATGTGAATCTATTAAATCTTTATCATCTGAAATAAGGTAAGTTATTCTCTCAAAAGACAGGCCTCGTCTGCCTGCTATCGTACATTATACCATATTGTGAACGTTTGTAAACATCAAACATCAGTTCAGATAACTTAAGGGGTTCACCTGTGTGCCATTGATTAATATTTCAAAATGCAAGTGCGGCCCTGTACTGACGCCTGTATTTCCGCTTAAGGCAATCTTTTGTCCCTGTGAGACTGTCTGCCCGGCCGATACCAGTACCTTGCTTAAATGTCCGTATCTGGTCTGTCTGCCGTCCGGATGGTTGATATATACCACATAACCATAGCCGCTTCCCCAGCCTGCCTTTGCCACGGTGCCGCCGCAGGATGCGTAAACCGCCGTTCCTGTGGGAGTTGCCCAGTCAATCCCTTTATGATAGGAGCTGGCCCCCTTGGTGGGTCTGCTTCTGCGCCCAAAACCGGAGGACTGGCGTCCGCCTGATATAGGCCTTATATACGTAGGAGGTATCTTGGTTCCCCTCTCCACAACCTTGGCAACCGCCGGGTATGTTACCTCTTCTTTAATAATTTCCTGCGCCACCTTTTTATCGTTTTCAAAAGTAACTACAGCAATTACCTTTCTATGGCCTGCAGAAGGCTCCTGCAGAGTCTTCTTCTCCGTGGTATACCAGTCGTCATTATCAATATAGACAACATCCTCTTCATAATCTTCCTCGTAATACATTTCCTCCCTGCGCACAACTGCCAGTTTAGGCTCCGGCACGGTTATGATAAGCTCGTCCCCGGCCCTTATCAGGGAGCTTTCATCTTCAAGGGATTCATTCATTTCTATTAGCTTGTCCATGGGAATATTGGTTTTAATTGCAATTTCAGAAAGCGTGTCGCCGGACACAACTTCATAGATGCCATTTTTTTCCTCATCCTGGGTCACTTCGCGGATAGCGGTGTCCAAATCCATAATGTCCTTTTCCTTCAGATAAGCTTCCACTACCTCAATGCTGTCCCCGTATTCCATAGAAATCAGTCCCAGGTCATAGTCCTCAAAATCCTTTTCCCCTGCAGGTTCCACATTTTCAAAAGCCGCGGTAATGTCCGCATGAATGCCTGCTTCCAGATTAACCGCTGTAGCCTCTTGGTTCTTTTCATCCTCCTGTGTATGAATCTGTGATGTAAGAACAGAAAGTTCCCGTCCCGGATCAAGGGCTAGTTCCACCTGATATCGGCTTTCACTGTCATATTTGTCAAGCGCTGCCTGTAAAAGCCCCATCACATCCCCCTGGCTGGAAAGATTGACTGTATACTCATTGATTTTTACCACATAAGACCTGCGCAGACTTTCCTCCACATCAGAAGAGAGAATCTCCACCATGTTCTGGGTAATCTTCCGTGAGTCATCCACCCGGCCAAAGAGAACTTCCTTTCCCGGAAGCTCCAGATCGTTTTCCACAAGCACCAGGTCTTCACTGCCGGAAGCAATCTGCCGTCTTGCCTCCAACATACATTTTTCCGCTTCCTCCGGCGATGAAACCACCCCAGCCTCCTGTTTATTTAAAATCACCGTAAACATATTATTACCCGTTTTTTCAAAAGGTACCAGTGAAGGAAACAAAATTATATTGGCAAATACTGCCATTACTGTAATTCCGATATTTCTTACTTTTAATTTTCTATAAAAATGTGTAATATTTTCCATATATTATTTCTCCAGAATATTTATCCATAAAACTGCAAGAGCGTGTTCGCAACACGCTCTAAGACCTTTTTTTAACACTGTATCCAAATGTTCCCAGCTTTTCCCCCAAAGCAAAATAGCTGCCATGGGAATAGGCAATGGGATGGGACTTATCCAGCAAAAACCGCCCCTTTTTATCCATATACGCTTCCTCTGCATGGACTGCCACCACCTCTGCCAGATACATATCGTGAGTGCCAAGACGAAGGGTCTGCTTCACCCGGCATTCAAGATTTACCGGACTTTCTTTTAGCAGGGGAGCCTTAACCTCTTTGGTCGGCAGAAGGGTGAGATTCATATCCTTAATCTTATCTGTCTGCCTGCCGCTCTTTACGCCGCAGTAATCCACGGCAAACACCAGGGACCGGTTTGTCAGGTTAATGACAAATTCCCCGGTTTCTTCTATCATATGATGGGAATACCTCTCCGGACGCACAGAAACAGACACCATAGGCGGGCTGCTGCACACAGTCCCTGTCCATGCCACCGTAAAAATATTGGGCCGGCCCTGCCCATCCGCAACGGTAACAAGTACCGCCGGCACCGGATAGAGCATATTCCCTGGTTTCCAGATTTGCTTGCCCATAAAAAATCTCCATTCAACACACTAAAATAATCCCAAAATTCTCGCTATAGTAATTGCGATATTGGCTATGGTGATAATCATAGTTGCAATCACAAAGGGAAACAGCTTCCGGCTGCTCCGCTCCAGTCCTTCCTGCCCTTCCTTAATTTCTGACGTCTGCTTGTCCAGCTCCTCAACCATCGACGCCTGCACATTGCGGTAAACCTTTACATTGTCTGTGTGCAGAAAATCTTCCAGATTTTTGAATAAATCTTCCGTTTTGGTACGAATATCAGTCAGGCTGCTGATAATCTGTTCCATGCTCTCCGGGTTATCCTTAATTTCCGCAATTTTAGCCAGACTCTCATCCAGCGTCTGACTGATGCCCGCAATGGAAAGATCCGTAGTCTCTTTAATTCTGGACAAAGAAGCGCTTTCCACTTCTCCAGCCATCTGTCCCAGTTTTTCGTTGGCCTTTACAGCCAGCTCCTGTACATCCTGGGCGCTCTCTATATTTTTCAGGTTCAGCTTCCGCATTTCCTGAAGACACTCGTCATACTTTCCCATCTGGTCTTTAAATAACGCCAGCTGTCTTTCCAAATTTTCAAGCGCAGCAGCATCTGCCTCTGCATTCGCCCGAATGATTTCCTGCGAGTTCAATTTCTGTGAAATCTTATCCATAAAATTATCCATCTCTATTCCTCCGGGTGTGTTCCAAATACTTTTATCAATACGCAGTTCCTTTGTATCTTAACACTTTTAGAGCATTTTTACAATAAACTCCTTTCACTCTGCCGCAACTTCCTGTACAGATATTTTATTTTTGTGCAGTTTGTACGCTTTTTATTTCCATTTTTTTCTTGCTTTGTCATAATTAACGATATTTTTACAAGGTGTTCATAGTTTGTTCATAATTATGCGGTATATTATATTTAAATCAAACACAACAATATGTAATGTTTTCATTACACGCATAGATAAATTTTTTCATAATAGCCCAGGCGCAGAAATGTGTCTGGGCACTCCTCATTTTATAGAAAAATTATTTTGTCCCCTGTACATTACAAAAACACCGCTCCTGACAGAGCGGCGTTTTTAATTATGCAGCTTTTATGTAAGTTTACATGCCTTCATCGTTCTTTCTGCACTTAGCAGCTACCTCTTCATTCAGGGACATCATTTTGTCCTCCAGCGCCGATATCATCCTTGCGCATTCTACCAGTTCATTTTTAATATATTCCGGGGCATTGCCTTCAAATTTATAGTGAATTTTGTGCTCAAGGCTTGCCCAAAAATCCATGGCAACTGTACGAATCTGAATTTCTACTTTGGCATCTACAATCCGGTCTGATAAATATACCGGAACCGTCACCAGCATATGATAGCTTTTATACCCGCTGGGTTTGGAATGAATAATATAGTCTTTCACAGAAATAACCTTAATATCGCTTTGGTTGCTAATCATTTCCGCAATCCGGTAAATATCGGATATAAAGGAACAGATTACTCTGATTCCCGCAATATCATTTACATGTTCTACCATATTGGTAATATTCGATTCATATCCATGCTTCTTTAGTTTTTTGACAATGCTCTCAGGTGTTTTAATTCTGGACTTGATGTGTTCAATGGGGTTATACCTGTGTACATGCTGAAACTCGTCATTCAGTATCTCCAGCTTCGTTGAAATTTGCTTAAGTGCAGAATTATAAATCAACGTGACTTCCTTCCAGCTGTCAATATCACTGTCACGCTCCAAATCTACTCTTAGTTCCATATGTCTTACCGCCTAACTTACTAGTTTCTATAGTCAGCAATCCGCACGCAAAGATAATATAAAACACACTTATCCATCACTTGCGGCTTATAAAGTATTTTACCATATTTTATACATTAATGTACATATTTCACAACAAATTTATTAATATTTAATTTTTATTAGTACTTTTCTTCTTTCATTTCTTTATGATATGATATTTTATTATCATGGTCAATTGTGAAATGTGTCAGATCCCAGAATTTCCCCAGGTTTTTGTCTTTTCCAACTGGCTGTTTAATAATCATATTACAGGGAGCATACAATATGTTTAGAATGTGGGCAAAAATTTTTAAAGATACGCATTTACTCAAAGACACCGTTATTTGCAATGACAACGCAGATACGCACACACATAAGGTTTTTCAGGCATTAGACGAAATTTGCCATGAATTTGACCTTGGAAAGCCAATCTGGCTGGATGCCACCATTGCAGAATTTAAGCGCTATGACAGAGCGCGGTTTACACAGGACAATTTCATCGAATCTATTGATTTTGATTATCTGGAAATCCATGTAATTGAAGAAGACTAAAGTATGTTTCAAACACGCTTTAAGTAATTTTTGCATAATTTTATTTGACAACTGGAACAATTAGTAGTAGTATCATAGTATATCAAACGTAGTTTTTAAAACTACATGTTGCCCTTGTCATTATGGAGGTATAATTATGCAAATAACAATTCGTGAACCAGGCAGCGCCATCACTCATTTAATAGGTATGATAATGGCTGTTTTTGCCGCCGCCCCTTTATTAATTAAAGCTGCCCTTACATCCGGCGGCAGGTCCCTTTTAGCACTTAGTATTTTTTGCATCAGTATGATACTGCTGTATGGCGCCAGCGCCACTTACCACTCTTTGAATATCGGTGGAAAGGCGCTTCGGATTTTCCGTAAACTGGACCATATGATGATTTTTGTACTGATAGCCGGTTCTTATACACCTGTCTGTCTGATTGTTCTTGGCGGTCAGATTGGCTATACCCTTCTGGCTGTGGTTTGGGGCATCGCCCTGCTTGGCATGGT
The DNA here is from genome assembly GCA_947088515.1 of uncultured bacterium. GTDB lineage: Bacteria > Bacillota > Clostridia > Lachnospirales > Lachnospiraceae > Suilimivivens. The sequence continues at coordinate 11,946 of CAMUHA010000050.1, read as the reverse complement.
TTTAAAAGCCTGCTGGATTACCTGTCCTAAATGGTTTTCTTCTTTAATATATATTGCCATGGGCTGGGTTTGTGTGGGTGTGTTTGGTCCTTTATGGAATGTGCTGCCTCATGCCGCTTTTGGATGGCTGCTTGCAGGCGGCGTCATTTATACTGCCGGAGGCGTCATCTATGCCTTAAAGCTTCCTGTATTTAACGGGAAACATGAATATTTCGGTTCCCATGAAATATTTCATCTGTTTGTTATGGGCGGAAGCGTCTGTCACTTTATTTTTATGTATTTATATGTAGCCTGACGTCTTGAAAGTCTTCAAATTCCAGCTCTTACTGTGCAGGGGCGGCATTTACACTCCTGTACAAAAAAGGTGGCACAGCCTTATCACTACGCTGTGCCGCCTTTTTATTTTATTTCTGCTGTATTTATTCGTCATACCCGTTGGGATTATTGCTCTGCCATCTCCAGGAATCCTCACACATTTCCTTAATGCCATACTGTGCCTCCCAGCCCAGTTCTTTCTTTGCCTTTGCAGCATCCGAATAGCAGGTGGCAATGTCTCCCGCCCGTCTTTCTTTAATCACATAGGGAATCTTAACCCCTGTTGCCTCTTCAAAGTTTTTCACAATATCCAGCACACTGTAGCCAGTGCCTGTTCCCAGATTGTAAATACAAAGTCCGGCTTTTTCTTCAATCTTTTTAAGAGCCTTCACATGTCCGACTGCCAAGTCCACTACATGAATATAATCCCTTACTCCGGTTCCGTCCGGCGTGTCATAATCGTTGCCGAACACTCCCAGCTCTTTCAGCTTTCCTACTGCCACTTGTGTAATGTAAGGCATAAGATTGTTCGGAATACCGTTGGGATTTTCCCCAATAGTTCCACTCTTATGGGCGCCGATAGGATTAAAGTAGCGGAGCAGAATCACATTCCATTCCGGGTCTGCTTTCTGCATATCAGAAAGTATCTGCTCCAACATGGATTTTGTCCAGCCATAAGGGTTTGTGCACTGTCCCTTGGGACACGCTTCTGTAATGGGAATGATTGCCGGGTCCCCATAAACAGTTGCGGAAGAGGAAAAGATAATATTCTTAACTTTGTGTTTTCTCATAACATCCACCAAAGTCAAAGTTCCTGCAATATTATTTTCATAGTATTCCCAGGGCTTTTGCACCGATTCCCCCACTGCCTTTAATCCGGCAAAATGAATACAGGAGTCAATTGTTTCCTTATTGAATATGTCATCTAACGCTTCTCTGTCAAGTATATCCGCCCGATAAAAAGTAACCGGCTTTCCAGTTATTTTTTCCACTCTCTTTAAACTTTTTTCACTGGAATTGCTTAAATTATCCACCACAACTACATCATACCCTGCATTTTGCAGCTCAACCACTGTATGGCTGCCAATATATCCGGCGCCGCCTGTAACCAGTATTGCCATTTTGCTACCTCCTTCAAATTGTCACATGTCCAATTGTTAAATGTTTTTTAACTGGTATTATTTTACCCCTATAACACTTAATTAATCAATACTACAATGTTATTCATACCTGTCAAAATGTTATCTTAGTTACTGCTTTGATAAAGGCCGGAATATATGGACGATTTCGTAAGAACATTCCCGCCGCCTGTTTCTGGCTCCTTCTGACAAAATTACAGGACAATCCCGTTTTCCCCGCAGAGCAATCTTGCGCTCTCTACAGAGTCTATGCCTGTCTTGTTTTTAATAGGCGCAAATTCCCTGTTTCTTTCAATCTCAAAGGGAAGGCAGCTGTCCAGCTCATGGATCATATCCAGCACAAGCTGCTCAAATTTATAGCCATTTGGGTCTTCCGGCTTTACCTTCCTGCCATCCTTATCCAGATGGGGAATTTTCTTTTCCACCACATGGAGCGGCAGATTTTTTTCCCGGATTTTTTCCAAATCCGCTATGCGGAACAGATAGTTTAGTATAACGCCGAAGCTGTATGCCGGGTCTCCATTTTCATCTTTTGCATTCATCAGTTCATCTGTCAGTTCATAGTATTCAACAATGGAAGGCCTGCCGTCTTCCAGACAGATCACTCCTATTTTTTCATCCGGAGCGCACTTGCGCACCACCTTTGCACCAACGGCACAGTCGTTTTCTATTACAGCCCCCACAAAGCAGGGGTCCGCGATTCTCTGCAGCACATTGTCCACTGCAAAAACATTTAAAAATTCCACTCCGTCCTCCATGGCCTTTTGTGCCACTCCCCATTTGTACATGGAAGAATACCAGCCACCGTTTCCATTAGGCGATGTGGAAATTTTCCATGGTTCCTCCAGGTAAACCTTCCCCTCATAATCGCAGGCAGGCGCCATTTCCTGCATAAAAAAGGTGACAAACTCTTCTCTGTACCCAAAGAAATCGTGTTCTTTAAGGAACCGGACGGTTGCCTCATGATTTTTATCGCTGGTCATGACATAAAGCGGAATAAACGCCTCCGCTTCTTCCACCACATCCATCAGGTTTTCAATCAGCCGCTGGAAAATATACACATCCTTCGTTATTCCAATATTATACACACCCTTAGGCGCATCAGAGCCCAGTCTGGTCCCCATGCCTCCGGCAAGAAGCACAGCCCCGACTTTTCCCTGCCGGATTGCCTCCAGCCCTTTTGTCCTAAACTCTTTTTCCTTCTCGCCAATCTGGGAAAGCTGCATAGCCGCAAGGGGGGTAATCACGCCCCTGCCATCTCCATCGTTCCTGTTCTTTAAAGATGATAAAACTTTAAAATCTGTTGCTTCAATCTCTGCAAGCAAAAGCTCTTTCTGGTTCGCTGTTAAAGTATCATAATATCTAAGTACATGTTCCTGTCCTGCATCCGCAAGCTTTTCTAATGCCTGTTCGTAATTCATACTTAATTACCTGTGCCTTTCTACATAATCTGCCGCCAATAACTATTATGGTTTCATTATAAATTTTTTTTATTTATTATGCAACCACTGCCTCTTTTCTTTTCAAAAATGTTACCTTGTAAAGGAAGCGTTAAGATAACGTTAAACTGTCGTTAAGAAACCGTTTATTTACTTTTCCCCGCCCCATACTTCTGTTAAGATATGCAAAGTACAATCGCCAGAGCGTGTTTGCAGATGCCGGTTGGACAACAGACCTGTATTATATGGAGGTATAATTAATGAACATACTTATTTTTATTGTGGCCCTGATTGGCGGAGTCGCCGGTGTTTTATCCACTCTTTATCTTACGATATCACTTCCCGCTGTTATCATATGGAAGGTCTATCGGAAAATCCACAAACAGATTCCAATAACCAAATAAGAAAATCCACATATATTAAACAAAAACATTTGGATTCTCTATGGAAATATATGTGGTAAAAAAAGGAGATACCGTAGATTCCATTGCGCAAAAGTATGGAATTACGGTATCTTCCCTTATTTTTGATAATCAACTCTCCTACCCTTATGCCCTTGCCATCGGCCAGGCTCTTCTTGTATCCGCCGGATTATCTCCTTCGCCTAAATATCCGGCATATGTCAATGGGTATGCTTATCCTTTTATTTCACAGGATGCGCTTGACAACACTCTTCCTTACCTTACTTCTCTGTCCGTCTTTTCTTACGGTTTTACCCCAGAAGGCGAACTGACGCCGCCTGCCCTTGATGATGATTTTATGATACGCTCCGCCCTAAACCTGAACGTCAGCCCTATTCTTACCCTGACGCCCTTTGGAACAGATGGAAACTTTAATAATTATCTGATTACTTCCATTGTAAATAACGAAACCGCCCAGAGCAGACTCATTGGCAACCTACTGAAGGTTCTAAACGAAAAAGGGTTTCAGGGCGTAGATATTGATTTTGAATATATTCTTGCCGCAGACCGGATTCCCTTTGCAGAGTTTGTGGCCAAAACCAGAGATACGCTTGCCCCTTATGGCTATCATGTGTCTGTGGCTCTGGCCCCTAAAACTTCTGACATGCAGTCCGGGCTTCTCTATGCGGGAAAAGATTATGGGCTGCTGGGAGCGGCGGCAGATAGTGTACTGCTTATGACTTACGAATGGGGGTATACTTATGGTCCCCCAATGGCCGTCGCACCCATAAATAAAGTCCGTGAAGTTGTGGATTATGCCATCACCCGAATTCCGTCCTCCAAAATTGACCTGGGCATCCCAAACTATGGTTATGACTGGACACTGCCCTTTGTAAAAGGGGCATCAAAAGCCCGGACTATCGGGAATCAGGAGGCTGTCCAAATTGCCATAGACGCCGGTGTTCCAATCCAATTTGACGAGACAGCCATGTCACCCTTTTTCCAGTATGAAGAAAATGGAATCCTGCACGAAGTATGGTTTGAGGATGTAAGAAGCTATAGGGAAAAGTTTTTTCTTCTTCCCTACTATTCCCTGCGAGGTATGGGCTACTGGCAGATTATGCGTTTTTTCCGTCCTAACTGGCTGCTGTTGCAAAGCGCCTTTCAAATCGTATAACATTTATTCAATAACTTCCTTCACCAAATGACAGCCCAAATACCTGTAATTCCATTCCTGATTTTTCCTGGGATAATTCTTGCCGGTTTTGCCAGGCAAGAGTATAATGTCTTTATCTTAAAATACGCAAAAAGAACCTGGGAGGAAAAATGAAACGGAAATTTTTTATTTGTCTATTATGCGCAGGCCTTGGGGTATTGTCTGCCTGCAGCGCCGGAGGAAATGACGCTGCTGTCATATCGCTCAAAACTGAACCCATTATAAGAGACGAATCCCCGGAACACACAGACAGTAAAACTTATAACGGCAAGGAGTCCTTAGAAGAAAGTGCAGAAAATGATATGATTGCTGCATCTCCTGAGGATACAACACAAAACGAAAACCAACCCTCTGAAACTATAGCTCCCGCGCCCTCTGACACATACCGCAGCCTATATATGGAAACAGTTAACCAAAACACTGACAATTCCATTTTATTTTCACTAATATACTTAAATACAGACGAAGTCCCGGAGCTGGTCATTAACAACTGCGGGTATAGTAATTACTCTATCTATACAGTCAAAAACGGAGAAGTCTTTTGCATGGTAGATTCTCTAAGCACAGTGGAACTGACTTATTTTGAACGCGCAAACGTCATAAGCGCATTCGACAGATGGAATGGGGGTGGCGATGAGGGCGGATATGGCAATTATTACTATCAAACAGATATAGAAAAAACCCTTACCGACCAGGACCGTCCCGTGCTCTCTGACATTTACAACGCTGTATATAACGAAAATGGCGAATATACCGGCGAAGGCGTCACTGCCTATTATTACATGGACCAGGAAACAGATGAGGAAACCTACCTGAAAATGCAGGAGGATTTAGGAATCACCCAAAGCGGCAAAAAGCTTTGTATGGAAACCTCCTGCGGAAAAGAGGAAATGCTCCGGCTTTTGCAGACAGACACCCCATAACCGAATACCATGAAAAGCCCGCTCTAGTCCTGCGGAAGGATTTCTTTAAAATACCTGATAAAATTTCCACCAATAATCTTTCCGGCCTCTTCTTTCCCCATTCCCCGCTGTAGCAGGGCGGCAGTTACAAGCGGGACCTGCCCGTGGTCTAAAAGGCAATCATCTCTGCCTGTACACGTTTCCCCTTTCAGTGCCGCCCTCGCCCTGTCATATGAGTCGCACAAATCAAAGCCATACCCCACATGTTCCGCACCAATTTTTGTCACCTCATGCTCTATATGACAGCAAAGCATCTCCAAATGATTTCCTTCCAGGGAGCCTGCAATATATTTGCACCCATTCATCCCCATAACGCCCCCCTGACTTGCAAGCGCAAGCATCTGTGCATCCGTCATATTGCGAAAGCTGTCATAAACCTGCCTGCTGCCCGAATGTGTGGCAATAAAGCATCGTTCCGATATCCGGCACACCTGTTCAAATCCCTCATCATTTAAATGGCTGACGTCAAGAAACATGGAAAGCTCCTCCAGCTTTCTGACCGCTCTTACGCCCGCCTTTGAAAGCCCTCCTGGAATCTGCCTATGTTCCAGCGCCTTGCAGCACCCCGTTGCCAGCGCATTAGGCCTGCTCCACGTAAGGGAAGCTCCCCTCACTCCCAGGTTATACAATTCCTCCAGCCGCGCAATGTCCTCTCCAATACAGTCAAGGCCCTCCATATAAAGAAGAATGCCCGTTTTTCCTTCCTGTAAAGCCTTGTCAATATCCCTTCTGCTTTTGACAAGCGCTATCCCATCCAAGTCTTCTATATCCTCTTTCAAGGCCTTAATCTGCTCCAGTGCGTTTTCCCATGCTCTGTTCAGATTTGCATTTTCCACATAAACAGAAGAAACTACCAGCTTTATACCTGCTCTTTGGAAATCAGGCAGATAATGCCGGCGTACCACTTCTCTCTCCCCGGCCTTGTTCCTTAAAAGAATTTCCCCTGCCAGGTCCAGATGGGCATCTACTGCCGGATTATCCCGGTGAAGCTTCTTCGCCTGTTCCAGATACGGTTCTTCTATCCTTAAATCCATATTTTCTTCCTTTTCATTTCTGCTTTCTTCCATTACTATATGCCGTTTCCTGTTTTATTTTCCCAGAGCGTATATGAAAAATGCTTTCTGACAGATGTGCGTAACAAAAAGCCACAATCCGATAATATTGAGCCAGATTATGGCTTTTCTTAGTTATAGCTATTATAGGCAAAAACACTTATTTTTCCAGCTCTACCCCTTTTAGCAGTTCTTTGATATCTTCCACCGAAAGCCACTGGGTATTATTGCCTGAACTATAGGAAAATCCCTCTTCCACCTTGCGCCCGCTTAAATCCACCTTCTGCTTGTCATTCCATACCACCTGCGGATAAACGATAAAATGCTTATCATACTCATAAGTTGTTGCGGAATCCTCCACTGTCACCATAATTTCATGCAGTTTTTCACCGGGACGGATGCCTATCTCTTGCATTTTGCACTCTGGCAGCATCGCCTTTGCCAGGTCTGTCACTTTAAAAGAAGGGATTTTACTGATAAAGGTTTCCCCTCCCTTAGCTTCCTCTAACGCCTTAATTACCAGCTCCACGCCTTCTGTCAGACTAATCCAGAAACGGGTCATGCGAAAATCGGTAATGGGAAGCTCATTGCCCCCGTTTTTAATGATGTTATGGAAAACAGGAATAATGGACCCCCTGCTTCCGGCCACATTCCCATAGCGTACAATGGAAAAATTAATGTCCTTATTTCCCGCATAGGCATTGGCGGCAATAAACAGCTTGTCTGATACCAGCTTGGTGCCGCCATAAAGATTTACCGGATTAACCGCCTTATCCGTAGAAAGCGCCACCACCTTTTTCACTTTAGAATCAAGCGCTGCGTCAATCACATTCTGGGCGCCACAGATATTGGTCTTGATTGCCTCATTGGGATTATACTCACAAGAAGGCACCTGCTTTAACGCCGCCGCATGAATCACATAATCCACACCTTCAAAGGCACGCTTTAATCTGTCTTTATCTCTCACATCACCGATAAAGAACCGGAGCCTTTCTGCATATTCCTTAAACTCATTCCCCATCAAAAACTGTTTAAATTCATCCCTTGAGTAAATAATAACTTTCTTCGGATTGTAGCGCTCAAACACGTATCTTGTAAAACATTTACCGAAAGAACCTGTCCCTCCGGTAATGAGAATTGTCTGGTTATCCAATAACATAAAAATCCTCCAAAATAGACTTCATTACTTCATTCTTCTGAAAATTCTGATGCACATCCTGAAAAAGCGCTCTTCAAACATACCTTAGCCAAAACAGAATGCCTACAAGCACATTTTGGCAGACAGCCACCCGTAAAAGACAAGTCATCTGACTATACAGGCGGCTCCTGCCTCTTTTATCTTACCATAAACTTCCTTTTACTGCAAATTTTTTTATGCAAAATTATTTATCTCTTAATTTCTTTACAATCAGTGTGTCCATATTGCAATAAAAAATGCTTTTTGTGTTATATTTGAGTAAGCGTCAAAAATAATAAAAAAATGAACCACACACAAAGTCATGGCGAATATAGGGTGAACAGGCGAAGGAGGTGAAACAGTGGACGCAAGAGAAATAGAAAAATGTATTGATGATTTTGGTACAGATATATACAGATTTTGCCTGAAGCTCTGTGTGGACAAAACGAATGCCGAGGATTTATATCAACAGGTTTTCCTAAAAGCGTTAGAAACAGAATGGACCCTTGACTGGGCGAAAAATCCGAAAGCATTGTTTTTTTCTTTAGCACATAATCTTTGGAAAAGCGATAGAAGAAAACAAGCACGCCGCAGCACAATCGCTCCCTGCAGCAATTTTGATAATGAAACGGAAATGGCTCTGCCTTCTGAAGAAAGTATTGAAGAAGGTTATCTTCAAAAAGAATTGTTTGCAAAAGTCCGTCAAATTATTCAAACTCTCCCGGAAAAATTCCGAATACCGTTGATATTATTTTATCTTTTCGATTGTCCCATAGAACAGATATCGGCTATTATAAAGAAACCGCCTGGCACTGTGAAAAGCCGATTGTTTAAGGGAAGATGCTTAATAAAAAAAATTTTGGAGGATGCCGGTTATGAAAGATAATCATTCTAACATGGAAATAGAAGAAGTTATCCGGGCTTCTATGAAAATGACTGATGTTCCAGCCCCGGAGCTGAATCATAAACTCAAGGCGGCTTTGTATCAACAAGAAGCCGCCCTTAGCAGACAATCTGCCACGTATAAATTATCACTTTGGTATTTGCCAATGGTTTTAAATTTGATAACTTTTTCCTTGTTGGCTCTTTTGGCCTTGATAATGATTGAAAATATTTATTTATCTTATTTTGCCGCTGGTATCTGCCTGTATATTGGCATGGCCGGCATACTGCTTACCATAGCAGGCGTAAAAAGAGCAAACATAAAACAGGACTTCACAATCCGCATAGAGAAAAGAGGTGTATTGGCATGAATAATACAAAAAGAAACAAGCTTATGCTTTATATTGGTATCTCTGTTATTTTATTGTTATTTTTTTTACGATTTGGTATATATTTTCTGAAAACCGACGGTTTCAGCGGTCTATCCATGGCTCTTCCCGTTCTGCTTCTTTGCTTTATCCTTTTTGCATTGTGTACCTCTGTTTTTTTTGCAGCATGGGTATACCAGGATTGTAAAAATCGAGGCGATGATCCGGTACTGTGGACCATTGTAATTTTTGCAGCCACACCCTTTATCGGATTGCTGATTTACTTTCTGCGCCGTTCAGAAATTAAAACCATATGTCCGGCTTGCCAAAAGTTAATTTCAGTAAAAGCAAAATATTGCGAAGAATGTGGAACACATATCAAAAAGGAGGATAACAGCGTTATGGAAAAACAAGGAACACATCACTTAAAATTTATTATTGCCGGTATTATGAGTATGGCCCTTATGCTGGTATGCCTGACAGGCTTTATTGTCAGTGCGGCCTCTGGAAATGGCATCAACACAAATGTTGCTTCTAACGACCGGGTATGGAACTTAGGCACAATCAGTATGAATCGCAGCTCTTATTCGGACAATGTTTGGAAGCTGGATTTTAGAAGCGCCAGTGAAGGATTTGTAAAAGAACAGAATATGACGATTACGGACTCAGACGCTCAACTGCTTTACGCTGATATTTCCTGCGGCACAGTACCAGACGGCGCAACGCTTATCCTGTGGCTGGTCCAGAATGATACAGCAAAATCTATTGATGTTACAAATCTTTCCGAACCATTGCAATATCCTTTGAATGAATTTGAAAACGGGAAGGTGTATGTGAGATTGGAAATAAATGGTGTGGAAAATACTGTTTCAGAAATTTATATTCAATAATCAGCAAAGACAGGCAGAAATGTCCACATCCAGGCCAGATAATAAAACAGGAAATACAGCCTGTGGCAAACGCAAAAAGCCACTGCCTGTATTTCCTGTTTATTGCATATTTCTTCCTACACAGCTTACTGGAAACTCTTCCCCTAAAGCCTGACTCACCTGCTAAATTCATACAAAGTCCAAAGCCCTTTTTTGGCTATCAGCCGGCAATCGCTCCACTGCCCGCCTTTCAAAAGCCTCCTGACACATTCATCAAAGTTTTCATAGTCCGCCGCATAAACCAGAATTTTCTCACTTTCTATCATTTCCTGATCCAATATAGGTTCGGTATTGTCCAGACTTGCCAGATACACCTTATCATACACCATCAGTTCATCGGCAAGCCACCAGATATGGTCCGGGGAAGCTTCATTATAAAGAACTGCCACCACAGCGTCCTCATGGGACCTGACAAAATCCATCACTTCTTTTTCCTCCTCATAAAGGAAAAACACCTTGCCGCTTCTAAGAGCCATTTGGTTCATCATAACCAGCGCTATGCAGGTCAATAACGCTGCCACAGGCTTTATATCATTCATCCTTTTTGACAGCAGACCAGCCCTGCTGTCTATAAAAAGCAACGTCCATACCCCATATAAAATCAAAAATACCATAAGTCCATAAATGGGAAGCTGATACCTGTTAGAAGTTTCTCCCAGAACCAGAGCTGTTTTGGATACCGTAAAAAAATAACCGGCACAGGTAAAAAATATCAGACACACAGCCGCATTTTTCCTGCCCAATCCTCCTGTTTTTTTTCTGGAATATCCGGCCGTTACCGCAAGCAGGCAAATTCCAAGCAGCCACCAGCTTAGCGTACCGTTCATCACATAGTCGTCAAACAGCCCATAAAAAAAGCGAAGTCTCTCCCAGGTATTGGACATATTACTAAATTCACTGACCGCTTCTGTTCCCCGGTATCCCCGGAATATATGGGACAGGCTTGCCGGATAATAAAGCACGGCTCCCGCAAATCCCACACCGCAAAACAGCCCGTAAAGAAATATTTCTTTTATTTTTTTATATTTGAGCAGAAGAAAACAAAATCCCAAGCCCAGAAAGAAATGAAAAATTAAATAATAATACTGGGTCAGAAATCCCAAAAACACCGTAACGCTTAATGGCAGTCCAAAACGCAGAATATCAAAGTCTCTCTTGTTTCTACGCCTTTTGCCAGATAACGCTCCTTCTGACTTTGCTCTATCCCCTGCCCCAGAGCTCCTTCCGGAACAGAATCTTTCCATCGCCCCAAGATGCAGGCCCAGACACAGCAGGATAAACAGGGTAAGCCACTGGTACATTCTGATAAACATTACGCCTGAAATCACCGCACAGCTTCCCCCCCAGCCAAGACAGGTAAGGAAGGCAAGCATTTTTCCCATTCTCCGCCTTTCTTCGTTTTCCCGCGCTGCAGCGCCATCCAAAGTCGCCGCCATGTACGCCACCCATGCAAGCAGTACAAAGCAGACGGCATATGCTGCCATATTTACCCCAATGCCCAGCCATTTACTAAACACACCGGGAAACAAAGAACAGACCGTGTGGAATAAATAATAATAAACCGGAGGATGCACGTCCCAGGACTGCATCTGCTTTACCACATTATACCGGAATCCTTCCCCAGGAAGGACCACGAAATCGTTTCGTATCTGGTCCCTTTCCATCCATTGCCCATCATTTACAAACAGCCCGGCCGTTTTGTTAGTGGAGTAATAGGTATACAGCTCATCCTCATGGAAACCCGCTTTTTTCCCTCCAAAGTAAAGCAGCGTCAACATCTGGAGGAAAAGCAAAGCGCCCATAACAAGTATAAAAAAAATGTTTCCTTTTTTCCCTGAATATCTATTCATTCCTGTTTCCCTTTAACATTTTGTGGACTTTCCGCACAAATCTGGGCGCTGTTCCCAGAAGCAGCAGATAAACTTTATTTTTTCTGGTAAGGTAAGGCGAACGGATTACGTCCCTTTTGTGCTCTCTTAAATATTTCCAAACCCTGCAGTAAAATTCATTTTCCCTGTTCATGAGAGCAATGGGAATATGAAGCATATAATCCAGCCGCTGAAACA
>CAMUHA010000049.1 GCA_947088515.1 uncultured bacterium | reverse complement strand
GCAAGGCTCAGGGAGAATTTATTGGGTTTGTGGACGGAGATGATTTTGTCAGGAGCGACATGTATGAAGTGTTATTAAATAAAATGCAGGAAACTTGTGCGGATTTTGTCTGTATAAAGGCAGCCAGAGTTGGAGAGGGTGCAGACAATACAAGTACAGATTTAAAGGATATAAGTCCCTATATTGTATGGAATGACGAGCTTTGGGAGGCCAATAATAAGGAATTGACAGATACAGACCGGGAAAAGCTGATGGTTTACGGGACTGGCGGCGTATGGTCAAAGCTGTATAAAAGAGACTGGATTTTGCAAAATAATCTTTTTTTCCCAGAAAATATTGAATATGAAGAAAATTATTGTGACACGATGATGTATTTATATGTAAAAAAGTATTTTCTTATTGAACAGGTAATGTATTACTACCGTACAAATCCGGAATCTACTATGAATAAAAAGGGTATGTATCATTTAGACCGAATCAGCATTGAAGAAAAACTAAACAGTGATATGAGTGAAAAGGGAGAAAGCACAAGATATCATAATGGACTGGAATATATTTGTGCAGTCAGATATTTTTCAAGCACCTTTTACATGCTGGCAGCAAAAGTAAGTCCAATGCCATGGAGCCATGTGAAACGGCAGAAGAAGTTTTTAAAAACCCATTATCCAAACTTTAAAAATAATATATATCTAAAAAAGCTGCCGTTTAAAGCCCGTTTACGGATAATTCTTCCATTTGATTTTCCACATATATGTTATTTTAAAGTGAAAGGCTATATGATGGCATTACGGCTCTGGCGCCTGCTATGTAAGAGATAAAGATGGCAGTGGAGTATTTATGTAATAGGAAAGAAATGTAGTGAAGCAGGGGATAGAAGCAAACAGATAAAATGTGTGGGTGATATGGTAGATATAGAGTTATTTGTAGTTGGAAAGGGCACATCAATTAAAGAAGGAATGCAGAAAATAGGGGAAAATAACAAAGGCGTTATTTTTGTATGCGAAGGACGCAAGCTGTGCTCATGTGTAACTGATGGCGATATCAGAAGGCATCTGCTGGGCGGCGGCGGACTTTTGGAGGATATTGCGTCTATTGGAAATGAACATCCCGTATATCTTACAGTCCGTAATCAGGAAAGGGCACAGAAGCTGATGGCTGAAAAAGGAATTAATGCAATTCCTGTTTTGGACCATGGCGGCCGGATTACGGACATTTTGTTCTGGCGTGATACAATAGCTGGCCCTAAAAGAAAACCATTTCTGGGGGTTCCGCTTGTAATTATGGCTGGCGGAAAGGGAGAGAGGTTAAAGCCCTATACAGATATTTTGCCAAAGCCCTTAATTCCGGTGGGAGATAAGACAATCACGGAACATATCATGGAAAGATTTAAGGCATATGGCTGTGAAGATGTAACAATGATTGTTAATTATAAAAAAGATTTTATTAAAGCATATTTTAATGACAATGAAAGCAATAGAAATATTACTTTTATAGAAGAACAGGAGTATCTGGGAACTGGCGGCGGCTTAAAGCTGCTGGACAATATAATGAACGGAACTTTTTTCATGTCCAACTGTGATATATTAATTGATGCAGATTATGCTGAGGTTTTAAAGTACCATAAGGAAGCGGAAAACATCATTACACTTGTGGGTGCAAAAAAAAGATTTGAAATTCCCTATGGTACGATTGTGACAGATGAAAAGGGAAATGTTACAAAATTACAGGAAAAGCCTGGATTTGCCTTCAGCATCAATACAGGGTTATATTTGATAGAACCTGATTTTTTGGAGAGAATACCGGATGGAACATTTATTCATATCACTGATGTGATAGACGACTGTATCCGCAGAGGCGATAAGGTGGGCAGCTTCCTCATAGAAGATGAGCGCTTTATGGATATGGGACAGATGGACGAACTGGAAAAGATGAGAAGAAGGCTTCACATAGAGACATAAAGGAGGGGAAATATGGGAAAGAAAGTTTTAGTGACAGGCGCTGATGGATTTATCGGCAGCCATCTGACAGAAGAGCTGGTAAAGGAGGGCTGTGAAGTCCGGGCTTTTACTTATTATAACTCTTTTAACACTTGGGGATGGCTGGATACCATGCCGGAAGACATCATGAACCATGTGGAAATTTTCAGCGGGGATATCAGAGACCCCAATGGCGTGAGAACGGCAATGAAAGGAATGGAGGAGGTTTTTCATCTTGCGGCGCTGATTGCTATTCCTTTTAGCTACCACTCTCCAGACTCTTATGTTGACACCAATATAAAAGGGACATTGAACGTTTTGCAGGCGGCCCGTGATTTGGAGACTGACAGGGTTTTAATTACTTCAACATCAGAGGTATACGGAACGGCGCAGTATGTGCCGATTGATGAAAAGCACCCATTTCAGGGACAGTCACCTTATTCGGCTACCAAAATAGGGGCGGACAGGCTGGCGGAAAGCTTTTACCGCAGCTTTAACCTGCCGGTTTCCATTGTGCGTCCTTTTAACACTTATGGGCCGAGACAGTCTGCGCGGGCAGTGATTCCAACAATTATTACTCAGCTCCTTTCAGGAAAAAAAGAAATTAAGCTGGGGTCGCTTACGCCCACCAGGGATTTTAATTATGTGAAGGACACGGCAAACGGTTTCATTGCGATTGCAAAGTCAGATAGGACTATTGGACAGGAAATCAACATTGCCACAAAAAAAGAAATATCTATTGGGACTTTGGCACAGGAGATTATCGGCCAGATAAATCCGGATGCGGAAATTATCTGTGATGAAGAAAGGCTCCGCCCGGAAAAAAGTGAGGTCAACAGGCTTCTTGGGGATAATGCAAAGATTATGGAGCTGACAGACTGGAAAATGCAGTACACCTTTGAAGAAGGCATCCGGGAAACAATAGAATGGATTAGAAGAAATATTGACCAATACAAGGTTGATTGTTATAATATCTAGAATGGTTAAAAAGTTATGAAAAGATAAATTTGATGCAGTATCATGGAAAATTCATGATATGCAGAGGTATATACATGGAAATCATAAAACAGATAAAAGATGTTGTATCAAAATTTTACTATATTTTTACGCCAAAACAGAGAAAGGGGAGTTATCGTCTTCTTTTTTTGCTGCTGATGGGGTCTGTTTTTGAGATGTTGGGCGTATCCGCCATTATTCCTTTGGTTCAGGTAATTCTGTTGCCTGACAATCTGTTGCAGGATGAGCGTGTGGGATGGCTCTGGCAGCTGCTTCATGTAAGCAGCGCCGGGCAGCTTGTGCTCTGGGTTTCAGCAGGCACTATTTTAGTATATGTGCTTAAGAACCTGTATATGTCATTTTTATCTTATTATAAAAATAAATTTTACCGCAAAGTAGAAAAAGAGACTTCCCTGCGGCTTATGAATTCATACCTGAACCGGCAATATACTTTTCATATCAATACCAACAGTACCATATTGCTTAGAAGCATTATTTATGATATTAATGGTGTGTCAGCCGCTTTGATGAGCGTGTTTACTGTAATTATGGAATGTATGTCAGTAGTTCTGATTATCACAGTCCTGATTTGGACAGACTGCCTGACAGCAATGGTTCTGGCAGCTTCCGCGTTAGCATCCTTGGGGATTATAGTAAAGATTTTTTATAAAAAAATGCAGGTGGAAGGGCAAAAAGCCATAAAGTACAGCCATTTATGTCTGAAAACAGTTAATGAGGCTTTTAATGGCATTAAAGACGTTATGGTAACAAGGAGACAATCTTTCTTTGCAGATAATTATAATGAAGCTGTGACAGAAAAAAATAAATCCAATGCAGTGAAAAACTTTGCATCGGAATGTCCGGCATATGTGATTGAAGCTGTCTGTATTACTGCGTTTATTCTGATGCTGTGCGTTAAATCGCTGACCGGGCAAAATGGGTCAGAATTTATTTCCCAGGCGGCGGCTTTTGCTGTTGCGGCGTTTCGAATTCTGCCTTCTGTGGGGAAGATTACCAACAATTATAATGTAATTGTTTTTTATCAGGCAGTGCTTAATGATGTGCACAAGAATATATCGGAAGTCAATCAGTTTGACACGGATTTACAGACATTTTCCGGAAAAGATTCGGCGGATGAAATTGTCAGAATACAGGAAAATGAAGAAAAAGGGCAAAAAGAAGAGACTCCTTTGGCACATATATCAAACAAAATGGAAGCTTACAGATTTAAAGATTCCATCACTTTGGAAAATGTCAGCTGGAAATATCCAAATGCAGAACATAATGTGATAGAAAATTTAAACATGAGAATCCGCAAGGGAGAAGCGGTAGGCTTTATCGGTGCATCCGGCGCAGGAAAAACAACCCTTGCCGATATGATTCTTGGACTGCTCCCGGCTCAAAGCGGAAGGATTTGCATGGATGGTACGGATATAAAGCTGATACCAGACTTATGGAGCCAAACCATAGGATATGTGCCGCAATCCGTTTATCTTACAGATGATACAATCCGCAGTAATGTAGCCTTTGGAATAAAACAAGAACAGATAGATGACAAAGCGGTATGGAAAGCGCTGGAGCAGGCACAGCTTATGTCGTTCGTACAAAGTCTTCCCAAAGGGCTTGATACGATAGTAGGTGAAAGAGGAATAAAGTTTTCCGGAGGACAAAGACAGCGGGTGGCGATTGCGAGAGCGCTGTACTATGACCCTGCAATCCTGGTTCTGGATGAGGCGACTTCTGCGTTAGATAACGAAACAGAGTCAGCGGTAATGGAGGCGATAGAGTCTCTACAGGGGCACAAAACCCTGATTATCGTGGCGCACAGACTGACTACCATTCAAAGCTGTGACCATGTATATGAAATCGCAGATGGAAAGGCCGTTTGGCAGAAAGGTTTTGGGGAGTCATTGTGATAAATCTGTTGCTGAATTTAGTATTTGAAAAAGAGATAGGCAGTAGTATCGTAAAAGAAATAAAAGAAAGGGTATCTCCAGACCACTTTTATATGGTTGTAGGGGATACCAAAGAACTTCCCATTTTTGAAAATCTGGGCGACTGCATTTTGCGGGATAATGCGTACAGAGGCATTTATGATGACCAGCTGGAACTGGAGGAAAATATACCCATTGATGATTCCCTGCTTCGGTTTATGAATCAGCACAGCATGGAGATTATGCACCAGCAAAGGAGGTTTGAACATTATCCGGTTGAGGAAATTGACGAGTCCTGGAACAGCCATTATACAATTTATATGCACAATCTGTTCTTTTGGTATAATTTTTTAATAAAGAAGCAGATTACCCATGTTTTTCTGTCTTTAATCCCTCATGAGGGGTATGATATAACTATATATTATTTATGCAGATTCCTGAATATAAAGCTTCAAATGGTTCATAGCTGCATTATACCATTTAGAAGATTTCCCCTAAAAGATTTTCTGGATATTGAGACGGTGGTAAAAGAGGAGTATGAAATGCTTCAGGCAAAATATAAGGAGGCTGACATTTCAGACATACCGCTGGAAGGCAAGACCGCAGAAGTATTTGAACGCTGGGCGTCCCTTGAGCCTGACAAAATGAAGCCCTGGTATATGAGGGTTAATCCCTTTAAGAGAAGACTGCGGCAGAGATTTTTTGAAACCAATATTATCAGAATCTGGAGAGGAATGCTTGGGGAGGATTACGTAAAATATGGGTTTGGCGGAGCGTTTATCAAAGCGGCCTTTGGGAAATTTCCAAAGCTTATAGCCATGATTCCGGTGGCATTTAAAAGATGGCGGTTTGTGCTGCCCATAAAGAGAAAAAGTATCCGGCTGAATGCTTTTTATGAATCTTTGGCAAAACTGCCCAAAGAGGGGGAGCGGTACATTTACTTTCCGCTTCATTACCAGCCGGAGGCAACATCTAACCCCATGGGAGGAGATATGTATGCGGACCAGATTCTTGCTCTGAATATTTTAAGCCAGGCTCTGCCAAAGGATATGAAAATATATGTGAAATCACACCCGGAGCAGCTGGCTTTAATGATAACAAAAGAGTATTATAAGGATATGGCCAGGATTCCAAGAGTTCTTCTGATGAAAAAAGAATGCAGTACCTTTGACCTGATGAAAAATGCAGTAGCGGTATCTACCCTGACTGGTACGGCTTTATGGGAATGTCAGTTTTTTGGCATACCGGCGATTGTATTCGGCTATTCCTTAAAAAATCCTGCACCCTTATCCTATCCTGTCAGGACAGTGGAAGAGTGCCAAAAAGCGATTGGAAAAATTCTGGATAAAGGTGTGGAGGATAAGACCAGGGAGCTGAAAATATATACAAAAGCAATGCACAACATATCTTTTCCAATTGAAGAGCGGGAAAAAGTATTGCCTGGGCTTATCTGTAACTTTATTGCAGGAAAAGATAATGTTTTAGAAGGAATAGAACATTGCTGACCGGATAAGCGGCTGGCATATATTATAAAACGATAACGGAGGCCGTATAAATGCAGGATCACACCAACGATAAACAGTTTTGGAATAATTATGTCACCTATTGGGAGTCAAAGGTACAACAGGCGAATGAAGAAGAAAACGCAAAGGATAAGACCAATGATGACGGCATTCTGGAAACCTACTTTAAAAAACTGAAAGTAAACAATAAAGACCAGGTGCTGGATTATGGGTGCGGGTCAGGAAGATTGTATGCCATATATAAAGGAACTGTGGATAAGAATGTTTATAATTACACAGGAATTGATATTTCCGGGGTAAGTCTGGAACATGCCCAGAGTAAAAATCCAGGCCTTGAAGTTAATAAAAATCTGTTTGAATTTAATGGGACACAGATACCCTTTGAAGATGAAAGATTTGATAAAATAAACTGCTTTGGAGTGTTCGATGCGTGCAGCCAGGAAGTGGTTCTTGGCGAACTTTTGCGTGTATTGAAAGTGGGCGGGCTTTTGCTGCTGACAGGAAAAAACAGCAAATACTGCAGTGATGATGAAGAGGCAAAAATTGCTGAAGAAAATGCAAGAAAAAAAGAACATCCCAATTATTTTACAGATGCAGCATCGCTTATTGGCCAGCTTCCTACACATAACGCAGAAGCAGTGGAAACCTGTTTTTTCAGAAAAAGAGGGGATTTCCCTAAAGACAGGTCCATGGACCAGATGCCGGATAAGTTTTATGAGTGGGCAATAATTATACGGAAAACCGGACAATATGAAAAAAAACAATTTACAAAGTTCAGTGATAAATTTTCTGAAAATTGTAAAGAAGAGCTGAAAGCGAATCAGCTGGCAGCGCAGGGATAAGCATGGAGATTAAGATGAAAAAAATCAGTGTTTTAATACCGTGTTTTAATGAAGTGGATAATGTGGAACCTATGAGCTTTGCAGTAGTCAATGTGCTGACGGAAGCCCTAAGTCAGTATGACTATGAGCTTTTATTCATAGACAATTGTTCCACAGATGGGACAAGGGAAAAGCTGGAAGAAATTTGTGGGAAAAATAAAAAAATAAAGGCAATATTTAATGTGACTAACTTTGGTCAGTTTAATTCTCCCTTTTATGGAATGTGCCAGACCACAGGGGACTGCACCATATCTATGTGCTGTGATTTTCAGGACCCGGTGGAGCTTCTTCCCAGATTTGTGGAGGAGTGGGAAAAGGGACATAAAATCGTCAGTGGAATCAAGACAAGCAGTAAGGAAAATCCCATTATTTACTTTTTGCGGAGCATGTATTATAAGCTAATCAGAAATATGTCAGATACCCAGCTGATTGAGCATTTCACAGGATTTGGCCTGTATGATAAAACCTTTGTTAACCTTTTGCGGGAGCTGGATGACCCGATTCCCTTTTTGAGGGGAATTGTAGCGGAATATGGTCATGGATTTAACCGGATGGAGATTGAGTATGAACAGGCAAAGCGCAGGGCAGGAGTGACCCATAATAATTTTTACAGTCTGTATGATGCGGCAATGTTAAGTATTACATCCTATACCAAAGTGGGACTCCGTCTTGCAACGCTGTTGGGATTTTTGTCTTCCGGTCTCAGCCTTTTGATTGCGCTGGTTTATCTGGCTATGAAGCTGATTAACTGGAATGATTTCCAGGCAGGGAATACGCCGCTGATTCTTGGGGTTTATGTGATTGGGTCAGTACAGCTGTTTTTTATCGGGCTCTTGGGAGAATATATTTTGAACATTAATACCAGGGTGATACACAGGCCGCTGGTGGTGGAAGAGAAGAGAATTAACTTTGACAGCGACCTGGGAGGGCAGGGACAAAGTGAGCAAAATTAGTGTAATTGTTCCTGTGTACAATACAGAAAAGTATCTGGGCAGGTGCATTGAGAGTGTGCAAAACCAGACATTTAAGGACTGGGAGTTGATTTTGGTGGATGACGGGTCTTGTGATGGAAGTGGAAGTGTCTGTGATAGGTATGGCAGACAGGATGGACGGATAAAAGTATTCCATAAACAGAACCAGGGACCGGCGGCTTCCAGAGAAACAGGCATAAAACAGGCATCAGGAGAAAGAATTATGTTTGTGGATTCTGATGACTGGCTGGATGAAAATATGCTGAAGCTTATGGATGAACAGATGAATACATCTGGCGCGAACATGGTATGCTGTATTTTTAAAGATATAGATGATGCAGGCAGGATATCCCATCCCCAGCTGTTTAAAGAAAACTGTATTGACTGTCAAACTGCAGAGGAGTGTATGTATCAGATACATCACACACGGTATCTTACCGGCTCTCCCTGTACAAAACTGTTTCGGAGAGACTTGTTTGATGAAATTGACTTTTGCAGTAATGTGACAATCGGAGAAGATTATTCCATGATTGTGCAGCTTGCAGAAAAAGCGGAAAGAGTCAGAATCCTTCCCTGGGAATTGTATTTTCGCTATGTGAGAAGAGGCAGTATTTCCCATGGGGGATTTTCGGAGCGGCATAAACAGGCCTTTGATAATTATATGAAGGTACGGTTAACGCTTATAAGGAAATATCCGAATCTTGCATCTGATATTATAGCGTTTCATACAGAATACGAAATGGCAGTAATTACGGCCATGTGCAGAAATGATAAGTATGATAAAGAAGTAATTAGAAAACTAAAGGCGGATTTGCGGGAGCATATGGGAAATACATTACGGCATGAAAAAATTCCGCTTTATATGAAAGGATGTGCTGTCATGATTGCTTATGTACATCCGTTGTTTATATTTTTGTTTCGTATATTATATCATATGACGGGTAGATAGCATACAGGGGGATTTGAAAGCGGCTTTTCAAATTTCTATAGCTGTAATGCTACAGGGAAGATCTATAGTATAGGGGTGTAAGCTTGAAAATTTCTGTTGTGACAGTATGTCTGAATGCAGTTTTAACAATTGAAAAAACAATACAGTCTGTGATTTGTCAGGATTATCAGGATGTGGAATATATAATAATAGATGGACAGTCTGCTGATGGGACATTGGAAGTTATTCAGAAATATAAAGCCATAAAAGGAGTGAAAATATTTACCGGAAAAGACACTGGCTTATACAACGCAATGAATAAGGGAATTGATGTCTGCACTGGAGATTATGTTATATTTTTAAATAGTGGGGACATGTTTATAGATGGAGGAGCGCTTTCGAAGATTGCAGGCCAGATTGAGGAAAAGAAACTAAATGGAAAGATGGCAGGACTGGTCTACGGAAATGTAATAAAAATATATGAAAACGGGACTCGGATGGAGAAATATCCTGGTAGGTATACGGTATTTAAGTTGTTAATGATGGGAAAAATGCCTTGCCATCAGGCGATTTTTACGAGAACTGATGTTCTTCGCAAGTACCGGTTTGACGAGTCTTATAAAATTTGTGCGGATTTTGATTTCCTGATACGGTGTCTGCATGGCCGTATCAGGATGGAATATATTGATGTTGATGTCAGTAAGGTGGATTGTGTAATGGGCATCAGCTCACAGAAGGCAAATCTTGATAGAATGCGGATGGAGGATGACAGGAGTATAAAAAGATATTTTCCTGTCTGTTATTTGTTAATGTGGCCTGTGAAAAGGGTTGTTCGGAGAATTGCAAGATGATACAGATATTAGCTAAGCTTCTTGTACAGGCAATATCGGTAATAGATATTGCAATTATCAGAGGACGCAATAGAAAAGTACAAAATGGCACAGGGAATATTATATTAGTGCGCCTGGATGCAATTGGGGACTTTGTTATGTGGCTGGACTCTGCAAAGGAGTTCAAACAGAATGGATGGGAAGTTATACTTATATGTAATCAGGTATGTTGTGATATAGCCATAAGCACAGGATACTTTGACAAGGTGATTGGTGTTGACTACGGAAAGCTCAGGCGTACTTCGCAAATAAGATACCGTTGGTCCATTCATAAGCGTTTAAAAGATTTAAAGGCAGATAAGGCGATACAATGCACTTATTCTAAGGAAATTTTTTCTGATATGGTTATGTCCGCCATATCTGCAAGAGAAAAAATCACAATAGATTCCCCACAGATTATTGCTTCACGGTGGAGCTATAAGATGGCATTGCCTATTTATCAGAAAGTGATAAAAACGCCAAAAGACCTTATCATGGAAATACGCCGGAATGCTATTTTTACAGGAAGGGCGCTGCAAAGAGAGATTAAATCCGGGGCGCCTGAATTAAGGGAAAATAAAACGGCACAAGAAAAAGTTCCCAAAGAAGCATATTATGTATTATTTCCCGGAGCAAGCGAAAGCGAAAGAATGTGGCCAATAGAACGTTTTGCACAGCTGGCAGAAAAACTGTATGATGAAGAGCCGCTTAAGAAATTAAAGTGCTGTATGTGTGGAAGCCGGGGGGAAGCCTATTTATATAAGTCATTTATTCAAACGTTTAAATACCCCGATATGGTGATTAACAAAATGGGGAACACTTCTTTGACGGAGCTGATAGAAATTATCCGGGGGGCAAAGTTTATTATTACCAATGATACCAGTGCGGTACATTTTGCCGCTGCAGTTAACACGCCTGCAATATGTATCTGGGGACCATGGGAATATGGAAGATTTTTACCATATGATGTGGAAATGGTGAAAGAAAAGTGTCTTCCGGTAGTGTGCTGGAAAGACATGGAATGCAGGAATTGCCTGCTTGATAAGCTGGAGAAAACACAAGAGTGTGAAAAGCATATAGTAAGAAATGGGGTTAGGAAGTGTATTGATTTGGTTACAGTTGAGGATGTTTTGAGTAAATTTATTTCGGGTTCATCCATTTTATTGTGAAGCTTTTGTTAGAAGGCAGAAAAACTTTAAGATGAGAACAAGATAAGTGGAGTTTATTGCAAAATAATAGTATTTATAGTGAAACCCCAAAGAAAAAGAGAGGTTTATATGAACAAACTGTTAAGTGTGATAGTGCCAGTTTATAATGTGGAGCTGTATTTGCCACAATGTATTGAGAGTATATTAGCATCCACGTATAGAGAGTTGGAAGTTATTCTTGTAGATGATGGTTCAAGGGATAGTAGCTATAAAATTTGTAATGAATATGTATCCAGAGATAACAGGGTCCGGTGTTATCATTTTGACCAACCAGGAGGAGCTGTGCGGTCCAGACAGAAAGGTATTGAGCTTTCAACAGCAGATTATGTGACTTATGTTGATAGTGATGATTGGATTGAACCACAGGCTTTTGAAAAGATGATGCAGGCTATTATTGAAAATCAGGCTGATATGGTGATTTCTACAGGAAGATATCATGAGTTTGATGATGTGCAGATTATAAATAAAGATAATGTGTCAGAAGGAATATATACAGGGGAAAAAATTGATGTTTTGTGCGAGAAAATGCTAAATGATTCCGAAGTATGGGCAACATTGTGGAATAAAATATTTAAAAAAGATAAACATGAGAGGTGTCAGAGAAAATTAAATACGTTAATTCGAGTGAACGAAGATGCAACATGCACAATCATGACAGCGCTAAATGTGGATAAAATAGTTGTATTGGATGGAGTGTTTTATCATTATAGAAGGAATAAGGACTCACTTACACATATATATAAAACTGAAAATGTAGAATCACATTGCTTTTTGTATCAATGTATTTCTAAGGAGATAATTGAAAATAAGAAATTGCATTTATTAAATAATTTAAAAGTTTATTTTCTTCAAAAGTTATTTATGGATATCAGAATAGAATACAGCAGAATGATTCAAACCAGTGTAATAAAAAAGTTAAAAAGAATACATGGTTTATATTTAAACCCTATTATAATTGATTTCATAAATGACAAAAATGAATTTGAGCTTAAGGGGAGAGAATTGGTCATATGGAAATTATTTAGAAAAAAAAGGGTAGTATTGCTTTATGTATATTTGAAATATGATGCCGTGAAGAATCTGATTTTAAGTAAAAGAAAAAACAGATGATTATTATAGATGGAATAGAACTTCCAAATAGATAAAAAGTTGAAGCTCTACTATAAAAAGGGATAAGAAAATGAATATTGATTTTTTATATAATATAAGCAAAAAGAATATTCTGGTATATGGGGATTTAATGATTGATTATTATATTGATGGGACCATATCCAGGATTTCCCCAGAAGCTCCGGTGCCAGTTTTGAAAGTTACAGGAGAAAAATCCGGAATGGGCGGCGCAGGCAATGTGATTGATAACTTGCTTGCGCTGGGGGCGTCAATTAAAGTGATGGGATGTATTGGAGTAGATGATGGTGGGAACTGGATTGTAGAAAAGCTTTCAGCAATGGGAGTTGACACTTGCTATCTGCGCCAGTTGGATAAAATTAAAACTATCAGGAAGACCCGTATAATATCTAAAAATCAACAGTATATACGGCTGGATGAAGAAGAAATCCAAAATATTCCAGAAGACATAAGGCAAGAATATCTGGAAAATCTGGAAAAAATTATTGAAGGAATAGATGCGGTTATTATTTCAGACTATGGAAAGGGAAATATTGTATCGCAAGTAGCACAGAAACTGATTGAATTGTGCCAGTTAAAAAATATTCCCTGTATTGTTGACCCTAAGGGAACAGACTATCAAAAATATAGAGGCGCTACTGTGTGTACACCGAATATGCAGGAGCTTGCTCTTGCGGCAGGAAGAATACTGACAACAGAAGAAGAAATTAAGGAAGCGGCGGAAGAGTTAAGGAGAAATTGTCAATTCCAGTATCTTGTACTTACACGTTCTGAAAAGGGGATGATGCTTTTTGAGGATGGAAATGTTAACACTTTATTTCCAACAAGAGCAAAGGAAGTTATTGATGTAACAGGAGCTGGGGATACAGTTGCGGCTATGCTTACGCTTGCTCTTTCGGTTGGATATGATATAAAAGAAGCCTGCATTTTGGCAAATCTGGCTGCATCGATTGTATGCTCTAAGTTTGGGGCTGCGCATTTAAGTCTGGAAGAACTTTTGGATACCTTATCATTAGGAGGATTTATAAAAAGCAGCTCTGTTTTGGAGGCTGTAGGATTTGTGGAAAAAGAAAAACGAAAGGGAAAGAAGATTGTTTTTACTAACGGCTGTTTTGACCTGCTTCATGCAGGACATCTTTCTTCTTTTGAACAGGCCAGGAAAAAGGGAGATATTCTGATAGTTGCTGTAAACAGTGATAGCTCCATAAAACGGATTAAAGGTGATAAAAGGCCAATTATCAACCAAAAGGACAGAATTGCAATGGTATCGGCGCTACGGTGTGTTGATTATGTAGTTTTAATGGAGGACGATACACCAGAATATATAATCAGCCAGCTGCATCCAGACATTGTGGTAAAGGGAAAAGACTGGGAAAACAAATATATACCGGAGCGGGAATTAATAGAGTCATACGGTGGGAAGTTATGCTTTGCCGAAATGGAAGGCGGTTTATCGACTACTAATATTGTGAACAGAATTTTGGAGAGTCAGTAAATGAAAATTGTGTTTGATGGCACTATTCTTGTAAATATCCTGGACAAATCGGCAAGCAGGAGCGGGGTTTTTTTCTCAATATATAACATTTTCCAGGAATTGCTGAAAAGAGAAGACTTTGAAATTTGTCTATATTGTAATGATAATTTCCCAGAGCAGGTATATTTGTTAAATAAAGTTGCAAAACAATTTTTCCCAGAATATGATTTACATGTTCTAAATTATACAAATTTACATGATTTATACTATAAAGTATGGGAAGTGAGGAAAAATTATAAAGAAAAGAAATGGTTTCCTTTATGGCTGGTTGAAACAGTAAAAATAATTTTTCTTTGGGGAGTTATCAAAACGAAAAGCGTTTTTTCGTCCAGAAAAAGATTCCAATTCACAGAAGTATACTTTACTCCTTTTTTAAGGGTACCACCTTATATCCACAGAATGAAATGGATAAGAAAATATGTATACCTGCATGATGTGCTGCCATTGTTATTTCCGGAATATTATCCCGATGTGCAAAAAAGAACTCATTGGTTTCCAAGACTTATCCGGTCATTAAATAAAAATGATTTTTACTTTACAAATTCGGTTTCAACTAAAAATGATTTTATTAAATACGTTGACAGGGTAGATGAGAGCAGGTACGAAGTGGCTTATCTTGCCTGTTCCGAAAAGTTCAAACAGGATAAAACGCATTTAACGGACATACTACAAAAGTATGGACTGCCCACAGATAAAAAATATGTTTTCAGCTTATGTATTCTTGACCCACGTAAGAATTTGATAAGAGCGGTAAGGACTTTTCTTCAATTTATAGAAAAAAATCACATTGAAGATATGGTTTATGTACTGGGGGGAGCCCAGGTTGATGGCTTTCTTGAATTACTTCAAGCAGAGTTAAACGGAAGCGCCGACAACAACCACAAGATATTGAGGGCAGGATATATTGATGATGACGACCTGGCGGCTTTATACAGCGGTGCAGAATGGTTTGTCTATACGTCCATGTATGAAGGGTTTGGCATGCCGGTATTAGAAGCTATGAAGTGTGGGTGCCCCGTGATTGTAAGTAATAACTCTTCTCTACCGGAGGTAGTTGGTGATGCTGGTATTTTGCTTAACTGGGAAAGTGATACAGAGCATATAGCAGCTTACGAGAAATACTATTATGATGAATCTTACAGATTGGAAAAGGCACAGCAAGGAATGGAGAGAGCTGGTTTGTTTACTTGGAAAAGAACAGTTGATATTATAACAGACAGGATGATGAAAGATAAAAAACAAGAGGTGTGATTTAAGATGTATTATGCGCCAGTGGTAATTCCGACGTTAAACCGGTATGAGCATTTGCGCCGGTGTATTAATTCCCTGAAAAATAATGAATGGGCCAAAGATACCGATTTGTATATTTCGCTTGACTATCCTCCTGCGGATAAATATATTTCAGGATATAAAAAAGTGGAGGCATATCTGGATAAGGGAATATGTGGTTTCCATAAAGTCCATATTTATAAACAGACAGAAAACCTGGGTCCATATGACAATTTAAAGTTTGTGATAAGGGAGGCATTAAAGGAATTTGATTATTTTATCCTGACAGAAGATGATAATGAGTTTTCGCCAAATTTTCTTACCTTTATGGATAAAGGCCTGGAGAAATTTGAAAAGGATGAAAAAGTGATGAACATCTGTGGCTATTGTCATCCCGGATATGAGTGGGATGTTGGATGTGATAACGCATTTCGGATGATTATGGCAGGCTGGGGAAGCGCTTTCTGGAAAGAAAAGTACCGGAAAATGGAACAGGAAATTAATTTAGAATTTTTTTATGAAACAGCACGAAGCTTTTCAAAGATGGTAAAGTTATATAAAGAAAGCCGGTCCCAATTCTGCTATTGTGTTAATGGAATTTTGACAGGACATTATCAGGCACTGTTTACAAAAAGAGGCGAAATAACATTGATTGATGTGCCAATAAGTATATATTATATTATAAAAGAAAAATATTCGGTTCTCCCAACAGTATCGAAAGTGCGGAATTGGGGAAATGATGGCAGTGGGGTGAACTGTCAGGGAGATGAAACGGATAATCCAATGAACTGTCCTATTGATACAGAAAAGGATTTTGAATATATTATCTGTGATAAAGATGGGGTAGCAGATAAGAACCTGGCCATAAGTTCTATGATAAATGCCCCATCAGTGATTTTCAGGATAGCAACTATTGTAAGGTATATCTGGTGGTATATAACGAAAGGCATAAAAGGAAAAAGATAAAGTGAAGAATTTAAAGTTAAATTCCGTTCAATATCCATACCTCGTTTTGGAAATGGCCAGAGAGGAAGATATAGAAAACCTCCGAATCTGGAAAAACGCAAACAGAAAAAGTTTTTTTTATCAGGAAGAAATTTCAGCTATAGAGCAGAAAAATTGGTTTGCCTCCTATCAAAAGAGGGAGGAAGATTATATGTTTATAGTAAAAGAAGTGACAAAGGAATCAGCAAATCACCATTCCATTGGCTGTATGGCGTTTCGTGTGGAAGATGAGAGAACCATAGACCTTTACAATATTATCAGAGGGCAGAAAAGCATTGGGACAGCGTCTATGAGAAATGCCATGTATGTTATGCTGAATTACATTAGGGAGAATTATCCTGATAAGAGAATCAAATGTGATGTTCTGAAAAATAATCCGGCAGTTTGCTGGTATCAGAAATGTGGGTTTGCCATTTGTAAGGAAATGGAGTATTATATAATGGACATAGAAAAAAAGGATATTCCAGAGGTAAAGGTGATAGTCAGTGAGGAGGAATAGATTATGATTAATGTATTTGGGTCTAAGGTAGGACAAGAAGAGATTGCGCAGATAACAGAAAGTATCAACAACCAATGGATGGGGATGGGACCCAAAACAAAAGCATTTGAAGCGAAGATGGCGGAAAGACTTCAGCAGGATAAATTTGTGCTGGTAGACAGCGGGTCAAATGGACTTTATATGGCGCTGACATTATTGGAGCTTCCAAAAGGCAGCGAAATTATCATTCCTTCTTTTACATGGGTATCCTGTGCACAGGTGGTTATGCTGGCAGGATGTGTGCCTGTATTTTGTGATGTGGACTTAGAATCCCAGAATGTGACTGCAGAAACTATCAAGCCCCATATTACTGAAAATACCAGCGCAATTATGGTGGTTCATTATGCAGGGCTTCCGGTGGACTTGGACCCTATTTTGGAGCTGGGATATCCGGTGGTGGAAGATGCCTGCCATGCGGTGGATTCTTTGTATAAAGGAAAGCCATGCGGAACAATTGGGGATGCAGGGGTTTATAGCTTTGATGCTGTTAAGAACCTTTCTATGGGAGAAGGCGGCGGTGTTGTTTCTAAGAATTCCAAGCTTTTGGAGAGAGCGAATGTCTTACGGTATTGTGGCATTGGGAAATCGGGATTTGAGGCGTCAACCCATGGAAAAGACCGTTGGTGGGAGTATAATATTGTAGAACCTTTCATAAAAATGAATCCTTCTGATATTGCAGCAGGAATTGGTCTTGCCCAGCTTGGAAAACTGGACGAACTGCAGGCGTACAGGAAAAAGATATGGGATATCTATCAGGATGAATTTGGGGCTGTAGATTGGATTATGACACCCCAGGAAGCAGCAGAGGGGGACAGACATTCTTATTTTACGTATTTTATACGTGTGCCCCGAAGGGATGAGATGGCAAAGAAATTATTTGATGAAGGGATTTATACAACATTAAGATATCATCCGCTCCACTTAAATCCTTTATATAACAGTAAGGCAGAATTGCCTAACAGTGAACTTTTAAATGAAACAGGACTAAACATTCCGCTTCATCCGAGTCTTACAATGGAGGATGTGGATAAAATTGTAGACCGTGTCAAAGCATTTGGAAAATAAAATGACAGAAAAATTCAGTTGGGAATATTATAAATATAAGCGATATTGTGCAAGAATTAAGCAGCGTATTACAGGGACTTACTTTACACATTATGCAGGGAAAAAGCTGCTGACAATGGAGGAAGGCAACGAACACTTAATTAAGTTGTTATCAACACAAAGACCATGTGCAGCAGCAAGATTTGGGCTT
>CAMUHA010000048.1 GCA_947088515.1 uncultured bacterium | reverse complement strand
AGAAAATCTTTTTTACCGGATTCCAAAGGCAAAGGAGATTTATATAACCAGAACAAGCGCACCAGGAAATAAAGGTTATTCTGAATTGGCTGCCGAAGATGAAAAGGAACCTGTTATTGTAATCTTCTGTCATCTGGGCATTACCTGTCTGGTACTGTCCCATTTGCTGAACATTCCCTTCGAACTGCTTACTCATGGTTTCTTTATTCCAACCACCTCTCTTACCATACTCTCAAGCGAGGAACGTTGGAGTAATGAAGCGTACTTCAGGGTTCAGGCGCTTGGCGATGTGCACCACCTGCTTTCATCCGGAGAAATTATTTCCACAGCAGGTTCTTTTGCAAGACCATTTCAGGGATAATTACCAATACTTTCTTTTGCCCGGATAAAATGGGATATTGGAATATGCTACAAACACGCTATGACAAAAAGAGTGTAAATCTGTCCTGATACAGATTTTACACTCTTTCAAATTTCTTAATTTTGTTCTTCCGGATTGCTGTTAGTGTCATTATCTCCTTCAGACACTTCTGTTTCATCCGTATTTCCTTTATCATCAGTTGACACATCATCAGAAGCGTCTTCCACATCATCTGCAGAAGTATTATCTGTTGGAGGAATTGTCAGATACTTAAGGTCCCCTTTTATATCTGTAATCTCATAATTCTCCACTAGCCCTGTCATATATTCAGCTACTTTCTGGGTTGCAATGGTATTTGAAATGCTTGCATTATCTGCTTCATCAAAATATTTTTTAATAAATTCAACTACATAATACTGGTGCAGATAATCATCCTGAAGCACTGTTATATCACCTTCTTTTCGGTCATCCTCATAAAGCCACTGTGCCATAACAGAAGTAATTCCTGAATAGGTTCTGCCTTCGCTAAGACTATACTCTGTTTCTGAATTTTCATAATTTGCCTTTGCTTCTTCAGAAGCGTTTTGGGCACAAAGCTCTTCAAAGTCACCTCCATCCTTACGGGCTTCCATCATTGCTTCCGCTTTTTCCTTCATTTCATCCATTGCTATATTTATTTCCTCTTCCGATGCTTCGCTGGAAAGTTCCGTATTAAATATAAAGCTTCTGAAATCCACCTTATCATAAAGCTGTTTGTTGTCTTCATAATAAGCCTTAATCTCTTCATCAGAAGGCGTATTCTTTATCAGCATCTCATCATAATAGGCATTGGCAAGCATACTTTCCTGCACAAAAGGCTGTATATTTTTTTCTGTGGCATAATCTCCAAAGCTCTGCTTGTAATACTCTTTTAAATTCATATTTGCTGCTTCGGCTGCATCCTTAAGATTGTTTTTAAAGGTATCATATTCTGCTGTGTCATCATAAACAAATCCAGTTTTTACAGCATCATCCGCCATTGCCTTCGTCTGTTTGATCTGCTCTATGGTCATCTCGTCAAACATATCTTTCCATGTCATATTTTCTGTATACTGCTGCTTATCAAAATCAGCGGAGGTATCCAGTCCCATATAAGGAAGAATGGAAGAATAACTGACAAGGTAATTATTGACAGCTGTATTATAATAATAATCGTATTCAAGCTGGGTTAATTCGTGTTCGCCTATTTTAACATAAGTTCCATTTAGCGCCCTGTTTTTACTGATAACAGATACAGCTACTGAAACTACAATAACAAGAACCAGCAAGATTCCCACAGCCGCTGCAGTAAATTTCGTCACCTTTTCCTGCTTTGCTTCCTTTATTTTCTGCTGCCTTCTTGCTTCCATCTTACGGTCATATTTCGTCTGGACCTTCTGTCTGGTTTCCGTTTCAGGCGTATTTTTCTGGGCCATTTGTATTGTTCCTCCTCATCTTTCATGGTTTGCCTTAAAACATGTTTTCACACATTCCAAAAAACCTTTTATATCGCTCATTTTATCAGGAAAGTGTGTCTATCCTGTGAATATCTAAGCTATTTTACTACAATTAAAATGCTTCGTCAACAACCTCACCACAGGCTAAGTGGAAATCAACTCTAAAAAGTCCACAGGCAGACCAACAGGGCTAACACTGCCACAGCCAGCAAATGTTACCCCTGTCGTTTTCCGTTATTTTTTAATGTATTTAGAAAATGATTCAATCACTTCTGGTTAATATAATTTACCAGCCCTTCCGCATCAATAATCCTCTGCATAAATTCCGGAAATGCCTGTCCTTTAAACTGCGTTCCCTTTGTAAGATTTTTAATGGTGCCGGAATCGAAATCCACAACTACTTCATCTCCTGCCTCAATACCTCTGGAAGCTTCCGGACATTCTATAATAGGAAGTCCTATATTAATTGCATTCCTGTAAAAAATCCTTGCAAAGGTTTCTGCAATCACACAACTTACCCCTGCCGCTTTAATGGCAATAGGCGCATGTTCTCTGGATGAACCACAGCCGAAATTTTTATCTGCTACAATAATATCCCCTGCCTTCACTTTTTTTATAAAATCTTTATCAATGTCTTCCATACAATGAGAGGCAAGCTCTGTCGGGTCGGAAGAATTTAAGTATCTGGCAGGAATGATTACATCCGTATCTACATTATCGCCATATTTAAAAACAATTCCTTTTGCTGCTTTCATGTTTATTATCCTTTCTGATTTTCCTGAAAATCTTTTCCTCTTAATTATTCAGATAAAAATTTATTCCTGCAGGCAGATACATTTATACATCTATCCGGCAACTGCCGCAAGAGTCTGATACTTTGCCGCCTATAAAGCCGTTAACAATTGAAACATTTGCAGACCAATTATCATAACTGACAGGGACAGGATATTTTCCCCATAATGGCGCTTGCTGCTGCAACAGCAGGACTTGCTAAATATATTTCAGAATTTACATGTCCCATACGCCCTACAAAATTACGGTTGGTGGTTGAAACACATCTCTCTCCCTCCGCTAAAATTCCCATATATCCCCCAAGGCATGGCCCACAGGTTGGCGTACTGACCACTGCGCCAGCTTCTATAAAAATTTTAAGAAGGCCCTCTTCCATTGCCTGCATATAAATTGCCTGGGTTGCCGGAATCACAATACAACGCATTCCTTTTGCTACATGCCGTCCTTTTAAGACTTCTGCTGCAATACGCATATCCTCTATCCTTCCATTAGTGCATGAGCCAATCACCACCTGGTCAATCTTAATCTCTTCTTTAATTTCGTCAATTGTTTTTGTGTTTTCAGGAAGATGGGGAAAAGCAATGGTTGGACGAAGGGCGCTTAAGTCAATGGTATATTCCTCATCATAAACGGCATCCTCATCTGCTTCATAAATGGTATAAGGTTTTACCGAATGCTCCTTCATATAGGAAATTGCCAGTTCATCTACAGGAAAAATACCGTTTTTGCCCCCTGCTTCAATTGCCATATTTGCAATGGTAAAACGGTCATCCATTGTCAGGTTTTTAATCCCTTCCCCTGTAAATTCCATTGATTTATACAGAGCGCCGTCAACTCCAATCATACCTATAATATGTAAAATAACATCCTTTCCGCTGACCCATTTAGCAGGCTTTCCTGTCAGATTAAACTTAATTGCCGAAGGCACCTTAAACCAGGCTTTTCCTGTAGCCATTCCCGCTGCCATATCTGTGCTTCCCACACCTGTGGAAAAAGCTCCCAGCGCGCCATATGTACAGGTATGTGAATCAGCACCGATAATTACATCGCCTGCCACCGTAAGACCTTTTTCCGGTAAAAGAGCATGTTCAATCCCCATCTCACCTACTTCAAAGTAATTTGTAATCTGATTGCGGAAAGCAAATTCCCTGACACACTTACAGTGCTCCGCAGACTTGATATCTTTGTTGGGGACAAAATGGTCAGGAACAAGTGCGATTTTATCCTTATCAAAAACCCCTTCCACTTTCATTTTTTCCATTTCTTTAATTGCCACCGGACTTGTAATATCATTGCCCAGAACCAGGTCCAGGTCCGCTTCAATAAGCTGTCCGGCCGTAACCTTATCCAATCCGGCATGAGCCGCTAAAATCTTCTGGGTCATTGTCATTCCCATAACTTGTTACCTCCTGTTTAAATTTATAATGATGTACTTAAAATTTCTTTTTGTAATAATATACAGCTGTCAAAAATACTGGCAGACTGCAGACAAAGACGACTTATGAAGTTCTCTCTAACTGTATTATGATAATATCATAAAAATATGGATTTGGGAAATAGTATCTTTTTATATCTTATATAACTTGAAGTTATTGTATTATACCTGTATAATTACAAATAATTATTATTTAAGGAGTTTTACATGGAACAAAACCTTAATTTATATCAGACCTTTTATGAAGTGGCCAAATGCCGGAATTTTTCAGTTGCCGCCCAAAAATTATATGTCAGTCAGCCCGCCGTAAGCAAGTCCATTGCCAGACTGGAAGAAAGTTTAAATACCACTCTCTTTTACCGTTCCTCCCGCGGCGTTACTCTAACCCTGGAAGGAGAACTTTTATTTAAACATGTGGAACAAGCGCTTTTTTCCTTAAAATCCGGCGAAGAACAGATTCGGGCATCACTTTCCCCCAAAATAAGCCATCTTTCCATTGGTATAAGCGCCACCCTCTGTAAATACGTTCTGCTGCCCCTTTTAAAAACATTTATTGCAGATAATCCCAACATTAAAATAACCATTTGCTGCCAGTCAACTTTTGACACCATTTATTCCCTTCAAAATGGAACCATAGACATAGGTCTGGTGGGCATTCCTGCACAGACAGCTTCAGAAAACAGCATGGATATTACCTATCTTCCTTTAAAAAACATTGAAGATATTTTTGTGGCCTCAGAAGGATATCTTGCTCCCTTTTACAACAAATATAAAGGAGAACTGCATGAAAACGAAGATTTCTTTCGTGAAGCGTCATTTATCATGCTGGATAAAGAGAATATTTCCAGAAAACACGCAGACACTTTTTTAGCAGCGCACCAACTTACTCTTTATCAAATTATTGAGGTAAATAATATGGATTTATCCATTGAATTTGCAAAAGCAGGCCTTGGCATTGCCTGTGTGATTGGAAATTTTGTGGAGAAAGATATCCGGCAGGGAAGTCTCCATGAACTGAAATTAGGCCATAAGATTCCCAAACGTCAGATTGGATTTGCCTACACTTCAAAGAATCCCCTGTCAGAGGCAATGAATACTCTTATACAATATTATCAGGCATGGAGATGAGTCTTTTACCAATTTCAGAGAGTAAAAATACACAGGAAATGGATGAAATACTAAAACAGGCAGCCAGCCCAATAGCTGATTGCCCGTCTTTTCTTTAATTATTAATTAATTTATCATCTTCATTATTCCAGCTGTACAGTTTACGAATTTCCTTTCCCACTTGCTCTGCCGGATGTTCTGCCGCAAGTTTTCTCATAGCTTTAAAGTGTGCCTGTCCGCCTGCAGGTGACATATCAAGCAGGAAGTCTTTAGCAAAGCTGCCATCCTGGATATCCTTTAAGATTTTCTTCATTGTCTTTTTGGTTTCATCTGTAATGATCTTGGGACCTGTAATATAATCGCCATATTCAGCTGTATTGGAAATAGAGTATCTCATTCCCTCAAAACCGGACTGGTAAATCAGGTCAACAATAAGTTTCATTTCATGGATACACTCGAAGTATGCGTTTCTTGGGTCGTATCCGGCCTCTGTCAGTGTTTCATAACCTGCCTGCATCAATGCACAGACACCGCCGCACAAAACAGCCTGTTCGCCAAAAAGGTCTGTTTCTGTTTCTGTTCTGAAAGTGGTTTCCAAAACCCCTGCTCTTGCACCGCCAATTGCCAGCGCATATGCCAGGGCTTTGTCAAGAGCCTTTCCTGTAGCATCCTGATGAACTGCTACCAGACAGGGAACCCCTTTGCCAGCCTGATACTCACTTCTTACTGTATGTCCAGGGCCTTTAGGCGCAATCATCGTTACATCCACATTCTTAGGCGGAACAATCTGTCCGAAATGAATGTTAAAGCCATGGGCAAACATCAGCATATTGCCCTCTTCCAGGTTGGGTTCGATGTCTTTCTTATACATGGCAGCCTGCAGCTCATCATTAATAAGAATCATAATAATATCAGCCTTTTTTGCAGCCTCGGCCGCTGTAAACACTTCAAATCCCTGTGCCTCGGCCTTTGCCCAGGATTTTGACCCTTCATAAAGACCAATAATTACATGACATCCTGATTCTTTTGCATTCAGCGCATGGGCATGTCCCTGACTTCCGTAGCCTATTACTGCAATTGTTTTTCCTTCCAGCAAAGACAAATTACAGTCTTCCTGATAATAAATATTTGCCATTTTTAACTCCTTTCCTGTAAGTGTAACTTACAAGGTTATTAATTTAATATGTTTATGAAAGCTGTCTATATAGGAAGCATAGCTTTCATCAATATATACCCACTGTATATTACAGATAAGTAACGTTTTCTGTCCCTCTTCCCAGACCTGCAATGCCAGTTCTTGCCAGTTCCAATATCTCATATCCTTCCAAAAGGTTAATAAAAGCGTCAATCTTTGCCTGGTCTCCGGTAAGTTCCACAATCAGACTGTCAGAAGCCACATCAATAATCTTTGCACGGAAGATATCGGCAACTGAAATTACTCCCTGCCTTTGTTCGCTGTTTGTCCTTACTTTAATAAGTGCAAGCTCCCGATAAACACTGTTTTCTGGTGCAAGCTCCTTAATATCTCTTACATCCACCAATTTTGCCACCTGCTTTTCAATCTGGTCCAGAATTTCATCATCACCAGAAGCCACAATGGTAATCCGGGTAAAACGGGGGTCTGCCGTAAGACCGGCTGTAATACTTTCAATATTATAGCCTCTTCTTGAAAAAAGACCGGAAATCCGGCTAAGTACACCAGAAGTATTATCCACTAAAAGCTGAAAAACTTTCTTACGCAATTTTTCATCCTCCTAAACATTTAAAAATTATTTTAACAATTTACCACGGAAAAGTCAACTTTATTAATCCGTTTCATTGCATTTCTGAAGGGCAAGAGTTCCGGTACGCGCCACTTCCACAATACTGACAGATTTAAACATACTGATTAAAAGCTGAATCCGTTCCGGGGTATCACACATCTGTATCAACATCAGGTTTTTGGACATATCCACAATCTGTGCTTTCATAATTCCGCAAACTTCCATAATGTCCCGCCGGTTGCTTTTATTATATTTCACTTTCATAAGAAGCAGCTCTCTGCTGACGCTGTTCATCTCATCAAAAGTTTTTACTTTAATAACATCCAGTTTTTTGTTAAGCTGTTTTTCTATCTGTTCAATGGTACGCTTATCCCCGCTGCTTACAATTGTCATGCAGGATACTGCCGGGTCGTCCGTTTCTCCTACTGCAAGGGAGTCAATGTTAAAACAACGCCGTGAAAACAACCCTGCCACTTTACAGAGCACACCGGACTGGTTTTCAACCAGAACCGAATAAATCTTTTTCATTTATCTGCTTCCTCCTTCTTATATATCCAGCAACTTAAAGCTATCTTACCAGGTCCATAGGGTCAATCATACATTCTAAAAGCACTGCCTCATCTTTTTCAAGAAATTCATCCAAAATCTCATCCGCTTTATCCATATTCTCAAGGCGAAGAAACTTCATATCATAAGCTGCTGAAAGTTTTCCAAGGTCCGGGCTTCCGGAAAGGTCCACAACTGAGTAATTATCCTTGTAATTGTAATGCTGGAACTCCCTTACCATCCCCAGATAGTTATTCTTAAGAACAATAACTTTAACCGGAATATCATGTTGGCGCATAGTGGCAAGCTCCATCATGGACATCTGGAAAGAACCGTCCCCACAGACAGCAATTACCTGTTTGCTTTTGTCTGCCAGCTTTGCCCCCATAGCCGCCGGAATGGAATATCCCATTGTTCCCATTCCCCCGGAAGTTAAAAATCTTCCCTTTTTAACAATATGATATCCACAGGACCAAATCTGGTTCTGTCCAACATCAGCAACATAAATACCGTCTTCTTCCATCTTTTCAGAAAGCCTGGTGATAAATGCGGCCGGGTCCACATAGGATGGATTTGGATGCCGCCGTTCCACCATTGCTCTTCTGTATTCATCCAGTTCCGCAATCCATTCCTTATGTTCACAGGTAATTTCCTGAACAAGCAAATCTTCAAAAATATGTTTTGCATCTCCAACAAGCGGAATTTCAGGACCTACATTTTTTCCGATTTCTGCAGGGTCCACATCTATATGTATCAGAACTTTATTATTTGTAATCAGGTCCGGCTGGCTTACGGCACGGTCCGCCACTCTTGCCCCTACCATAATCAAAAGGTCAGATTCATTCATAGCGCGGTTTGCATAGAATTTTCCATTATTACCTACCATGCCATAGTATAGAGGATGCTTTGTTGGCATAGCTCCAATTCCCATCATTGTGGAAACAACCGGAAGCTGATGTTTTTCTGCAAAAGTCCGCAGCTCCTTCTCCCCTCCAGAAAGAAGAATACCGCCACCAGCACAAATAATCGGCCGCTTTGCCTTAGCAAGCTCTGCAGCCACCTTTTTTATCTGGACAATATTTCCCCTGACTGTCGGTTTATAAGTACGCATGGAAATACTTTCCGGGTAAACAAACTTTTTAATCTCCGCATTCTGGATATCAATGGGCACATCAATCAACACTGGTCCCTTTCTTCCTGTATTGGCAATGTGGAACGCTTCTTTAAAAATACGTGGAATATCATCTGCATTCTTTACAAGATAACTGTATTTAACAAAAGATTCCACTGCGCCAGTAATATCCGCTTCCTGAAAGACATCGCTTCCTATCAGCTCAGAATTAACCTGTCCTGTAATACAGATAAGGGGAATGCTGTCCGCAAAAGCTGTTGCAATTCCAGTAATCACATTCGTAGCCCCTGGGCCGGAAGTTACGGCACAAACGCCTGGTTTTCCCGAAACCCGTGTAAGCCCGCTTGCTGCATGGGCTGCATTTTGTTCTGTTCTTATAAGTATTGTACGGATAGGGGATTTTATTATACTATTATAAAAAGGACAAATTGCTACTCCCGGATATCCAAAAACATACTCCACTCCCTCTTCTTCCAAACACTTTACAATTGCATCTGCTCCTATCATCTTCCTTCCACTCCTTTTTATCTAAAATAAATTAAAAAACTTTGCAAGGGGAGCCACCACATCTCCCAAATTTTTGATTGCACTGTTAAGTCCTTCAAAATCCACGGCTTCTATCTTTTCCATAACGGCCGCCACAGTTTCCGCATTTTCCGTTATAAAAGTATCCATGTTATCTCCCATTTCTGTAATAGATTTACTCATGGCGGTTATGCTGGTAATTGCAGTATTTGCAAGGGAGATTGTCTCTGATGCCGCCGGCGCTACAACAGCCAGACATATAATAAGCGCCGCCGCTGTCACAATAGACGCAAACATCCTGATTCTTGCATAAAAAAGTTGTTTTCTGGAATTTTTAACCAGTTCCTCCATTAGTGCATTATCATTCATGCCTATTCCCCTTTCTCACCATCTGCCCAATTAACTGTTAACCTGGACCTTACGCTTCCATGCCAAGAAGACTTTTGGCCACTTTGACTGCTTCCGCCGCATCCTTTGAATAGCCGTCTGCTCCAATTTCTTTTGCATATTCTGGCGTAATGACAGCGCCTCCAATCATAATTCGGGCTTTTACCTGTTTTTTCTTTGCATAATCCACTACCCGCTTCATTTCCTGCATGGTGGTCGTCATAAGGGCAGACAGGGCAATGATCTGCGCCTTTTCTTTGACGGCTTCCTCAATAATTTTTTCTTTTGACACATCTTTTCCCAAGTCAATCACATGAAAACCATAATTCCTTAACATAAGCGCCACAAGATTTTTTCCAATATCATGTATATCACCTGCTACTGTGGCAATTACCACCACAGGCATTTCTTCCGTCTGTACATCTTTGGAAAGAAATGGCTCCAAAAATTCGATAGATAGCTTCATCGCCTCAGCGCTGGCAATAAGCTGTGGAAGAAAATATTTACCCTTATCAAAAAGTTTCCCAACCTGGTTAATCGCCGGAAGAAGCAATTCATTTAAAATGCTGGAAGCATCCGCCCCTTTCTCTACCTCTTCTTCTGTGTGGGCTTTTATCTGATTTCTGTTTCCTTTCAACACATCCTGATAAATCTGACTCCTGAAAATTTCCTCTCTTTCAGCATTTTCTTCTATGCCACCCCGATATGGCTCTGTAGATGCCAAGGCCTTAACAGGAACTGGCATTTTTTCTTTATATGATGCCATACGTTCGATATAACGGACATCTCCAGATTCTTTATTCATCAAAAGGTCGCTTGCAAAAGCCATATTCATAAGTAAATCCTGAGAAGGATTGGCAATCGCCATAGTAAGTCCTTCTTTCACTGCCATGGTAAGAAAGGCAGAGTTTACAAAACTTCTCTCCGGCAGTCCAAATGAAATATTG
Organism: uncultured bacterium; assembly: GCA_947088515.1. GTDB lineage: Bacteria > Bacillota > Clostridia > Lachnospirales > Lachnospiraceae > Suilimivivens. Next base: position 7,708 of record CAMUHA010000048.1, on the reverse strand, counting down.
GACAATCCACAGATAGTTGCAAATCCTCTTTCCTTACAATAACGAATGGTTTCAAGAACTTCTCTTGCCGCTGCCGGATTTGCCCCTACAGTAGTCACAAGGCCATCTACTATAATATCTTCCTTTGTCATTCCAAGTCCAAAGGCTTTACTGCTTATTTTTTCTATAATTTCTATTTTTTCTTCCAGGCTTTCTGGAAGTCCTTTATCAGATAATGGAAGCAGAATAAACATAGCTCCATACTTTTGGGCAATCGGAAGAAGCTGATTCATTTTTTCTGTTTCCCCTGAAACAGAATTAATTAACGCTCTTCCAGGATACCGGCGAAGAGCTGCCTCTATCACCTCCACATGGCTGGAATCAATAGCTAATGGCAGATTGGATACCATAGTCACTTCATCCAAAACTTTAAGCAGCATTTCCTTTTCATCAATACCACTCATACCCATATTAATATCCAGAAGGGACGCTCCACAGGCTTCCTGTTCTTCTGCAAAGGAGCGGACCATATCCATCTGTCCTTCCTTTATCTGAGCCTGTAGTTTCTTTTTTCCAGTAGGATTAATCCGCTCTCCCACTACCATAAAGGGGGAATTAAGGTCAAAAGCTACTGTTTTTCTCTCACTGGAAAGATACCTTAAATCTGTTTTCCTTTTCTTTCTTACTTCTATATTTTTTGTTTCTTCCACAAGTTTTTTAATATATGCTGGCGTAGTTCCACAGCAGCCACCCAGAATAACAGCTCCTGCCTCAGCCACTTTTTTCATCTCCTGCCCAAAGGTTTCGGCGTTCATATCATATACCGTTTCCCCTTCACTGCTTAGACAAGGCATTCCGGCATTTGGTTTGGCAATAATTGGAACAGACACTGCTTCAGAAATGTTTTGAACAAGCTTTGCCATTTTATCCGGTCCCGTAGAGCAGTTGGCTCCTATGGCGCTTACCCCCAGCTTTTCTAAAGTTACCGCTGCTGTAATGCCATCTGTGCCATATAGGGTTCTCCCATCTGGTTCAAAAGTAAGGGTTGCCATAACTGGCAAAGCGCAAACTTCTTTGGCCGCAATAACTGCCGCTCTGGTCTCTTGCAGACTCATCATAGTTTCCACTACCAAAAGGTCTGCTCCTGCTTCATAAAGCAGCCTTATTTGCTCTTTATAAACATCTATAAGCTCTTCAAAGTCCATATTCCCCATAGGAAAAAGCTGACGGCCTGTCATTGTGATATCACCAGCCACATAGGCGCTGCTGCCTGCCGCCTGCTTCGAAAGATAGACCAGACCGGAATTTATCTTTTTAATTTGTTCTTCCAGACCATATTCCATAAGTTTTATGCGATTTGCAGTAAACGTTGGCGCATAAATAATATTACTGCCTGCCTCCACATATTCTTCCTGTAGTTTTATCAGCACATCCGGATGCTCCAAAATCCATTTTTCAGGGCAGATTCCTGCAGGCATTCCCCGTTTCATCAGATTTGAACCTGTTGCGCCATCCAGATATACCAGTCCTTTTTCTGTTAATTTTTTAAATTCATTAATATTCATAGCAAACCCTTTCGCAAAAGCTTTATGGCGTTTCGTTTCCTATATATTGATTGTATTTTTATATTATCTTTTCAATGTTATCATAAAACGGTGCAAACGGCAATTTACAAATATATCATTTTCCATAAAACCTTTAATCTTTCTTTATATTTCTTGATTTCCCTCTCCGACTATGGTACTTTATTTGTGTATACAAATGAAACTGGAGGATTTATTTTGAAAAACTTGTTTACCAGAAAGAAATATTCTTTTGTCCGGAAAATTCTTCTTTTTATTTTAATGTCTGTTATACTGACTGGTTGCGGAAAGGACCCTGAAATAGAAAATTATAAAGCTAATATGAACCAGTTCTTTGAAAATATTAAAACTTTTGATTCAGCCATTAACGGAATCGACCCTAATTCTGAAACTGCAGTCTCTGACCTGCTTACGCTTTTAGATTCTATGAATAACTCATTTGCACAAATGGCATCGCTTGAAGTTCCTGAGGGTTTTCCTGGTGTAAGCGAGCTGGCTGTTGATGCAAGTATGTACATGTCAGAGGCAGTTTCCTATTTTCATCAGGCTTACGAAGGAGAAAGCTTTGATGCTTCTCTTGAAGATATTGCCCGCCAGAATTATAAATTTGCCAATGTGCGTCTTCAATACATTGTTTCTATTCTTCATGGAAACATCCCGGAAGAAATTTTTACCTATGAGGATGATTAAACAAAAGGCCTGAGATTAAATCTCAGGCTTTTTATAACTTTTATTTACGCAAAATCACTTTTGATACTCTTTAATGTATAACAGAATTCTTATCAACTTGTAAATCCACTGGGACAATATAACAAAAATGGCTCCATAAGCATAATATTCTACATGAACCTTCCTTTTATCCCCTATATGGTTTAAATGGTTTTTCAGGCACATCCTGTTACGCTCAATGTACAGCAGCATAAAATGCAAATATGCAATCACTCCATATATAACTACGGGATTTTGCCGAAAACTTTCACTGAAATTTCCCTGAAACAAATAATAAAAGGCTCTGGTTCCTCCGCATCCAGGACAGGGAAGTCCGCACATACGCCGGATAGCACATTCTGCCAGCTCTCCGTATCTGTCATAGCCTGTATGCGCAAACCAAAAACCTGCTATACAAAAGGGCAGCCACATGACCTTACCCAACTGAAAAATGACCTCATCCAGCTGGCAATGCCTCTTGTTCCCTTTATTAATAATAAAACTCATAAGTCAGTTCATTAATAATCTCTCTGTAAAAAGGAGTGCTTCTTAAAATCATTGCCATTATTATCATGAATACAGCCACACCACCGGTTGCAATACCAGCAATTGCCATTGCTTTTCCATCATATTTAAAACTCAGCGTGATAACTCCCAGCACGATAGCGGCAATTCCAAGAAGGGCGCTAAACAGGCTTAAACAACAGCATACCAGAGAAATAATACCACATACTAAAGAAGCAATGGCAAATCCAATATTTCCTCCGCCAGTCTTTTCGCTATCTGTTTCCCCAGAGTAATACTGCTGGTTATCATAATAAGTATTATAGGAGCTGTTATTGTAGCTGTTTCTGTCAGAACTGTAATTTATTTTTATTTCTTCCTGATAAGGATTTGCTGCAGGTTTGACTTCCTCTGCATCTGTTATTTTCTCATATCCTGAAAAGACATCTTCTGATTGGGTACTTTCCATCCGCTGTGATTGTTCCAGTTTCATGCCACAACTGCTGCAAAATTTAGAGGCAGGGTCATTTTCACTTCCGCACTGGGTACAATATATTACTTTCTTCTCTTCACTCATTTTTATTCCCTCTTCCGCAAAGTATTTGATATTATTTTATATTAATAACTGCCAAATGTCCATACATTTCCTAAATCTGTACTTTTTCTTCTGTAGTAAGAAAATATAAATATCCCTCATAACTATCATTTTCATATAATTTACTGATAATTTCTCTCATTCGTCCATCAAGTCTGTGATAAACCGTCTTTTTCTCCCAAGGCAGTCCAAGAATATATTCTCTCTGCCGGCCGCTTAGTAAATTTAGCTGTGGAGCATCCTTCTCCCAAAAACCAAATTTACAGGAAGCATATGAATTTTCTTCCCCATTTTCCAAACATTTCTCTGAAAGAAATATTGTCATGCCGCGGTCATTTTTTCCGCCAAACTTCTTTTCCTTTAAGCAAACAGGCTTAAATCCTTCCTCTCTGCATGGTACCCTTCTGAAACTGGTTCTCCCATATTCATCATATTCTTGTATAAAAACATACTTTTCAGGCAATTTTCCACTGCCTGGTTCCTCTGTCAGAATTATTCTTTTATCAATCAGGTGATTCCATACTGTCTGCTGCACTTTTTTAAAAGAGGCTGGAAAGGCAAGCTGTTGTGCAATCTGCTTTACTGTAAAGCCCAAATCTGTCAGATGCCGGATAGCCCCGCCATTTGCCGCTTCGTATGTAAAATCCGTTAGAGCGTTTTTGAAATAGTCTGGTTCCGACATCTTTTTCATTTCTCCCATTATCTTTATTCTTCTGGTATCAGTGTCAGAAATGCGCCAAGGTTTCCCCTTTTTCCCCCACTGGCACGGTGGGAAAACAATACTTCACTGTTACAGCAGGTACAAACATCTGTCACTGATATATTATTTTTCCTGATTCCTGCCTTTATCAACACTCTCCGGTTTGCCTCCCAGAGATTAAGCTGGAACTTTCCAGAGGCTTTTCCATCCTTTAGTAAAAATTTCCATTCTTCTGGAAAACCATGCTTAAATTTATCCGCAACATCCTCATCCACTTCATAACAATCCTGACAAATGGATGGTCCTATGGCAGCAATTACATCCTCTGTCCTTGTTCCAAAAGCGTTCTTCATTGCCAATAGCATAGCTTCCCCCATGCGGCCCACAGTTCCCCTCCAGCCGGAGTGGCCAAGGCCAATCGCCCTGTTTTTTGGGTCAACAAAGTATAAGGGAACACAATCTGCATAAAGCGTACACAAAACAATTCCTGGAATATTTGTGACAAGTCCATCCACATTATCGTAATCTAATTTATGCACAATTCCCTTTCCACAATCCCTTTCTGTTACAAGGCGAACATTAGTTGTGTGAGTCTGGCTGGAACAGACTATTTTATCAGAGGATGATTTTAGGATGCCTGCAATTCTTTTGTAATTTTCATCCACATTTTCTTTTTTATCCCCTCTTGTATAGCTTAGATTCATGGAAGCATATACTCCCTCACTGACACCGCCATATCTGGTGGAGAATAAATGCCTGACGATTCCCAATTCCTCCAAAGCAGGGAAAGTCAGATATTCTATCTGATTTTGGCAATTAACCTTTACTGTTTCCCGCCCATTCATCCCTTCTGCATTTCGCTTTAACTGCATAAATTTTCCTTTCTGTTTCACAAAAATATTACCAGGAAGCATATACGGATTTCCTTAAATAAGAAAACGCATTTTTATACCAAATGATATCCTTCCCGCAGATTCCTACCACATCATATCGCACCTGCCTGTTTATCTGCACAGGGTTTAAAAACCGGTAATAATCTGATGTCATACAGATTTTCAGCTGCTTCCCAATACTTACCGCCTCCTCTGGTCCCCCTGCCAAAACATTTTTTCTGTACTTTACCTCTACAAATACCAGACAATTTTCATGGATTCCTATTATATCCACTTCCCCTTGCCTGCATTTGAAATTTCTTTCAAGAAGAAGAAATCCCCTTCCCTCCAAATAAGAAGCTGCCAGGTCCTCATACTTTTGTCCTGTCTTTCTTTTATTCAAATTTATACCTCTATCGCTCCAAGCCTTACTTTTTATGGTCCATTTTAGCCTTAATCTTATCCATGGCATCCACAAAGACAAGTATTTCTGCCACTACTTCATACAGCTCCGGCGGAATCATGTCCCCAATTTCCAGCCGTGATAAAGTATCTGCCAGTTTATCGTCCTTATGCACTGGCACATCCGCTTCCTGTGCTTTCTCAATAATTCGCTCGGCAAGCGCGCCTTTTCCGCTGGCAATGACTCTCGGCGCATCATCGTTTGGGTCATAAGAAAGAGCAATCGCCTGTTTGGGCTTATTTTTTTTCTCTGCCATAAAAATATCCCCCTGTTTCCAAAATCTTTATGCCCTGGCATCAAAAGAATATCCTGACAGTGCAGAAATATTTTTTCCCTGTTTAAGCATTTCTTCCATCACATTTGTATTCTCATCCTTATTGATAAATTCTGCATTCATGGAATAACCTCTTTTTTCCAGTCTTTCATTTAAGACATCTATATTTTGGGCAATTAAATCCAATGCAGAGTCATCTGCCAGGTAAAACTTGGTAGATACTTTCTGGTTGGTAAGAGATACATGCACATCCACACTGCCAAGGTTTTCCATATCAAGATGTAAAAGCGCGCTGACACTGCCATCCTTCTTTGCCAGACTTTTTTTATTTGTATAGACAAACAATTCGCTATTGGCATTTTTGCCCTGCATTTTTAGAGGAATCTGTACATAAGTAAACATCTGGTTCAGCTGGTTCATAAAATCAATATTGCTATTTACATTTGAAACTGCTTTGGATAAAGGCGTTTCGCCTTTAGATGCCTGGGATAAAACCTGGCTTAAGCGGTTCATCTGACTGTTTAAACGTTCATACAATTTATCCACGCTATGCTCCATAGCTACCTCTTCGGGCTGCAGCATCCACTGTCTTCCCATTTCATTCTTAAGAAGACTTTTAAAAGCTTTTCCCTCCAGCGCCTCAAAAAATGCTTCTCTGTTCTGTATTAGTTCATCGGAAAGCGCTTTTTCAATTTCATTTAATATTTCCTTACTTCCAAGCTTACCATTTGCAATAGCGTCAGTTATCTGCCCGGACATTCCCGACTGCTTTAACTGCTTTGCTAATTCACCTAATTCTTCCTTGGAAAGCGCCGCCTGCTCCCCCTCCTGTGGCAGAGTATCCTTATTTATAGCTCCGGTATTGTCATCTTTTAACTGGACCGTACCATCCTCCGTTTGTCTGACATTTTCTCCTGAATTTTCTGACAAAATGCCCAAAATATTTTTATAAAAAGAAAGACCCTCCTGCCAGCTTCCACTGCCTGTGATTTCCTTAAATGTCTGGGAAAACGCATCAGCAATGTCCGAGAGACTTTCTCCTATCTGATGCTGACAGTTTTTGTATGCTTCAAACTGAAAAATATTTTCCGCAGTAATTGGAATGGAGAGACGCTGCATCTGAACAAGCGTCTGTACATTCACGAAAGGATTATTATTTACCAGCCGGTTCATCTGATACAGCGACTGTCTGTCAATGGGAAGCCCCTCCTGCATCATCGCTTTAACCATTCCTGCCGTTATACTGTTTTCAGGAAGACCTGCCGCCTGCAACGCCTTAGATACATTTGGGTCACTGCTTAAATTTTCAAAAAGAGGACTTAAAACAACTTTTGAACCACTATTATTTTTTATCTGGAATGCAAGAAGCTGTCCTGGCATCGCCTGCATATTTCCCTCTAATTTTGCCTGCAAAAGCTGGTTTTTTCCAATGGAGAGCAAAATATCATTTCCGCTTCGGTATAAAACCTCACCTGAAACTGCCTGCCCTGGAAGTTTACCCAAAACAGCATCCATACCATTCCGAAGCCCCTGCTCCAGCGCCGGAGAATTTTCCACTCCTGATGGTTGTTCATAATTTTGATTTACCTGCCCAATATAAGATGAAAGCTTCATAATGGTCCTTTCCTTCCTGCCAAAGCTACAAAAAGTTTTTAATAAAAGTCTTACGGTGTATTGGTGTTGCCCCCAGTCTTTTTAAAGCATCTATATGTGACTGGGCGCCATATCCCTTATGGGAAGCAAAACCGTATTCTGGATATATTTTATCATATTCTATCATCAATCGGTCCCTGGAAACTTTTGCAATAATGCTGGCAGCTGCAATGGAAATACTTTTCGCATCTCCTTTGATAATGGGTGCCTGCTTAATGGAAATACCTGGTATCGTCACCGCATCATTTAACAGAATATCTGGTTCTTTTGATAATTGCCCAACTGCCATCCGCATTGCTTCATAAGTAGCCTGCAAAATATTAATCTCGTCAATCCTTTCCGCAGAAACTATTCCAAGTCCCACGCTGACGGCCTTC
>CAMUHA010000047.1 GCA_947088515.1 uncultured bacterium | reverse complement strand
AAGACGTTATATTTCTTCTGCTTTTATTATTGATAGCACGCATATGATGTGTCATGCAGGGAGGATATCCAAAAAAATACAGATTCTTTGCGATACGCTTCTGCTGCACCCCATTATTGTACTGCGAAAGAGTAGAATGGTGGTTGACAGTATGGAGATTGGCAGCTTTGCGTATGTTGCAAAACATTATGTTCGAAAGGTATTTACAGATGCCCGAAATATTGACCGTCGGATTTTGTTCATTACATATGCTGGATTAGATAAGGAAAAGCTCCAATACATTCAGGAGCTGGTGAGTCAATATTGTCCTTTTGAACGAATTTATCTGCAAAAAGCTTCATCGGCAATTGCCAGCAATTGTGGTCCAGGTTCTTTTGGTCTTTTATTTATGAAAAAGAACGATGTCGCGATTTCCTTTTCAGAAGCATCGAAAGACATTGAAAAAAGTAATTCATAGATAGTCTTATAGAAGAACGAAAAACAGTTTTCTGACTGCTTTTTCGTTCTTCTAATTTGTAAAAATTATTTTTTGCCATATATGAGATTAATTAATGAAAGATTTACATTGATAGATTTACATTAACGGAATGATTTTACAAAATATTCTAAAAAAAAATACAAAAATGTTGTAAAGATTCCAAAGATAGTGTATCATTAAAATACTTATGCGTAAATGAACGGGAATAATTGTGCTATAGTTATATGGGACAAAATTTGTTCTTGTGCAGGAGAGGATTTCATGGACAATATTTTGTATCTGGTACTTCCCTGTTTTAATGAGGAAGAAGTACTGCCAGAAACATCCCAACGTCTTTGGGTAAAGATGAATGGATTGATTAAGCAAAATAAAATTGATGAGAAGAGCCGTGTGATTTTTGTAAATGATGGTTCAAAGGACCGCACATGGGAATTAATCAGGGAGTTTCATGAAAAGGACAAGCTTTTCGGAGGTATCAATCTTAGCAGGAATATGGGACACCAGAATGCGCTGCTGGCAGGTCTTTTGACTGTCAGGGAACATGCGGATATGGTGATTTCCATGGATGCAGATTTACAGGATGATATCGACGCTATTGATGAGATGGTAGAGAAATACTTAGATGGAACAGATATTGTGTATGGTGTTCGCAGCAGCCGGAAAAAGGATACTTTTTTTAAAAAGGCAACGGCGGAAGGATTTTATAAAATTATGAACACTATGGGGGCTAATACGGTATTTAACCATGCGGACTATCGTCTTATGAGTAAACGGGCGCTTGAGGGATTGTCGCAGTACGGAGAAGTGAATTTATTTCTTCGGGGAATTGTGCCCATGATAGGTTATCCGACAGATGTGGTTTATTATGAGCGGGGAGAGCGTTTTGCGGGAAAAAGTAAATATCCCCTGGGTAAAATGTTGTCTTTTGCGGTGGAGGGCATTACTTCGCTTAGTACCAAACCCATCCGGATGATAACAACGCTTGGCTTTTTTATCTTTTTAGTCAGCATAGGTATGCTCATATACAGCCTGATAAGGCATTTTACCGGAGCGACCATAGTAGGATGGACAACGCTTATGGTTTCTGTATGGGCAATAGGAGGTCTTATTCTTCTTTCACTGGGGGTAGTGGGAGAGTATATTGGAAAAATATATCTGGAGACGAAGATGCGGCCCAGATATATTGTTGAACAGTTTCTAAATGACAAAGATTGAATGAATGGATGGTAAAAGAGTGGAAGAAAAATTAGAAGAGACAGAATCAACATTACGATTTAGTGAGTCAGGAATTCATCCTGATATTTTAAGAGCAGTAAGTGAGATGGGATTTGAGGTTATGACGCCAATCCAGGAAAAGGCGATACCTGTTCTGCTGGAAGGAAAGGATATCATAGGGCAGGCGCAGACTGGAACCGGAAAGACAGCGGCCTTTGCCATACCAATGATACAAAGCATGGACCCCCAGTTAAAAAGACCTCAGGGGATTATCCTTTGTCCAACCAGAGAACTTGCGATGCAGGCGGCGGAAGAAATACGAAAACTCACCAAATATATGAAAAATATTAAAGTCCTGCCTGTCTATGGGGGACAGGATATCAGCAGACAAATCAGAGGACTTAGCCAGGGAGTTCAGATTATTGTAGGCACGCCGGGACGTGTTATGGACCATTTAAGACGTCATACGATTAAAACATCGGACATTAAAATGATTGTACTGGATGAAGCGGATGAAATGCTGAATATGGGATTTAGGGAGGACATTGAAACGATACTCGGCGACATGCCGGAAGAACACCAGATGGCTCTGTTTTCAGCAACAATGCCCAAAGTAATTCTGGACATTACAGGCGCTTATCAAAAAGATGCGGTATTTATCAAGGTAACGCCTAAAGAAATTACAGTTGCGTCCATTAAACAGGCATATTACCGGGTGGCCAGAAAAGATAAAGTTGAGGCTCTTTGCCGTTTGATTGATTATTACCAGCCGACCAGAAGTTTGATTTTCTGCAACACTAAACGTATGGTGGATGAAATTAACGGGCAGCTGAAAGACAGAGGATATGAGGCAGAAGGGCTTCACGGAGATTTATCCCAGAACCAGAGAGATACAGTTATGAATCTTTTCCGAAATGGCAGATGCGCTATATTGATTGCCACCGATGTGGCGGCAAGAGGAATTGATGTGAGCGGTGTGGATGCGGTATTTAACTATGATGTGCCGGAAGATATTGAATATTATGTGCACAGAATCGGAAGAACCGGACGTGCCGGAAGAAAGGGACGTTCCTTCACTCTGATATCTGGCAGGGAAATCTTTAAAATACGGGATATTGAGAAAATATGCCATACCACAATACGGGAAAGAAAAATACCTGCCCCATCAGACATTACAAGAGTTAAATCTGACAAGCTTTTTGTGGAAGCAATGAATGTAATGGAAAACAAAGATTTGGAGGAAATCAGACAGTCCATTCAAACTGCTGCTGAAAAAAATGGTTTTTCGGTACTTGATTTAGCAGCAGCCTTTATGCAGATAAGTATGGGGGATGCGCCAGAGGAGATTGAGGAAGAGAAACCTTATGAAAAAACCAGACGCAGAGAGCGCGGCAGAAGGTCCGGAAGGCGTGATAGAGAAGAAAGAGCTGGAAGACGAGAGAGAGATGAGAGAGGAAGACGGGAAGAAAGAGCCGGAAAGAGAGAGAGAGACGAGAAGGGCAGAAAAGAGGAACAGGGGTCCAGAAAAGACAAAGATTTAAGAAGAAAGGAAGAAAAAGCAGCCAGGGAAGAGAAAAGCAGGAAATGGCTGAGAGCAGAACGGCCTGCAAGGTCAGAAGAGAAAGAGCGGAACATGCCCTTAGGAAAACTTCTTCTAAAAAGAAAGTAGCATAAAAATAACAGCCTCCTGATTAGGAGGCTGTCATCATTTGTGCGGTATGGAGTCTGTAATAGGCTCCTTTTTTAGCCATTAATTCGCTTACAGACCCTTCTTCCATAATGCCGCCGTTATCAATTACAAAAATACGGTCCGCTTTTTGGATGGTGGATAATCGGTGGGCAATTACAAAAGAAGTGCGTCCCTTAAGCAGGGCGTCAATTCCTTCCTGTACCAAAAGTTCTGTCTGTGTATCAATACTGGAAGTAGCTTCGTCCAGTATAAGTATATTTGGTTTTGATACCATGGTTCTTGCAAAGGCAAGGAGCTGTTTTTGCCCTACAGAAAGTCCGCCGCCCCGTTCAGATAAAACAGTATCGTATCCTTTTTCAAGTTTACAGATAAAGTCGTGAGCATGGACAGCTTTGGCCGCTTCTTCAATTTCTGCATCAGTGGCATCTAATTTTCCATACCGGATATTATCTTTAATGGAACCTGTAAATAGAAAGTTATCCTGTGTCATAATTCCCATCTGACGACGGAGGCTTTCAATAGAGACCTTTTTTACATCAAAGCCATCCACGCTGACAATTCCTTTCTGTACATCGTAAAAACGGCTGATCAGATTTACAATAGTGGTCTTTCCTGCCCCGGTAGGCCCTACAAGGGCAATGGTTTCTCCTGGTTTTACGTCAAAGCTTACATTGTTTAATACTTCAGTGTTTTGGTCATAAGAGAAGCCTACATGTGAAAAAGTAACCTGTCCCCTGATGGGAGGTATTTCTTCCACATTCTCCGCGTCTTTGATTCCGGCTTCTGTATCCAGAATTTCAAAGACACGTTCTGCAGCGGCAATGTTTGTAATTATCTGGTTATAAAAATTACTTAAATTCATAATCGGATGCCAGAACATGCCGATATAGCTGCCAAAAGCAATAAATGTGCCAATGGAAACCTGACCTGGGCCCAGAAGCTTAAGTCCCACAAAATACAGAGCGGCAAAACCGGCGCCCCAGCATAAATCAATTACAGAACCCATGCCGTCTGCCAACCGGACAGCGTCTACAAAAGACTTGCGTTGTGCTTTCAACAGTTCGTCAAAAGTCTGGCTGGTTTCTTCCTCTGCAGAGAAACTTTGGATAATCCGCATGCCAGACATATCTTCATGGATAAAAGCATTCAGATTGGAAGACTTTTTACGGAAATCCTGCCATTTCTTGTGGGAGTAAAACTGGATCAGCCATATGCCTGCCATCATAAATGGAAGACTGCATAAAGAGGCCGATGCCAGTACCGGACTTTTTACAAACATAATAACAACCACAGCCAGCACGGTTGTAAAATCCGGTATCAATGTGGTGACAAAATTATTCAGCATATCCTTTAAGGAATTGACATCACCGATAATACGCGCCAGTATTTTTCCTGTAGGACGGCTGTCAAAAAACTGCAGGTCCAATGTTTGGATATGAGAGTACAAATCTTGCCGGATAGTAACAAGAATGCTGTTGCACACTTTCGCCATAATATACATACGCATTTTGATGCCGCCTATAAAAAGCAGGTTCAGTATAATGGCAAAAATTACAAGTTTAACAAGGCCTGGCATGTCTCCTGCGGAAATATATTTGTCAACCGCCTGCTCCATAAGAAGTGGGTTGATTAAGGATACAATAACGCAGAAGGTCATAATAAACAGTACTAAAATAATTTCTTTTTTATAGGTAAGAAGATAGGTTAGCAGCCGACGGAGCGTGTTCATTTTACTGCCGCCTTTTAGCTGCTCATCTTCTTTATAGGAATTAAAGCTCATGCTGTGATTTCCTCCTTTGGTTCTCCATATTGTGCTACATAAGTCTGGTAATACAGCCCTTTTTGCGCCAGAAGGCTTCTGTGGTTTCCTCTTTCCGCAATTCTTCCGTTTTCAAGAATAAGAATTTCGTCTGCATGACAGACTGCGCTGATACGGTGGCCGATGATAATTTTTGTGGTATCAGGCAGATGGCGCAGGGTTTCATGTATGGACTGTTCTGTTTCCATATCCAGAGCGGAAGTGGAATCATCAAGTACCAGTACGGGGGTTTTCTTTGCCAGCGCTCTGGCAATAGTGATACGTTGCTTCTGACCGCCGGAAAGTCCCACGCCCCGTTCACCGATGACTGTGTCATACTGTTGTTCCATTTTTTCAATGAAACTGCCGGCTTGTGCGCGGTGGGCGGCATCACGGACAGCGGAAAGGGAAAGCTGTTCCTTTTTCCCCAGCATTACATTATCTAAAATGGTGTCTGAAAACAGGAATACATCCTGCATGACCAGTGAAATGGAGCTGCGAAGCTGCTTTAGGGAAAGTGATTTTACATTTACATCATCCAAAAGGATAGCGCCTTCTGTGGCATCGTACAGACGTTGGAGCAGATAAATCAGTGAGCTTTTTCCGGCGCCGGTGGCGCCCATAATACCAACTGTTTTTCCTGGTTCTGCAGTAAAGGAGATGTCGTGAAGGATTTCATGACGGTCTGCTTTATGGAAGGATACATGGGAAAAGGTGATTTTCCCATTTACCTTTGGCAGGATGACAGGAGCTTCGGGGTCTGTAATTACAGGTTTTTCTTCATAAAGCTTCTTTATTCTCCGGTTGGAGGCAATGGCGGATGAAAAGCTGTTGGTCAGCCATCCAAGCATTTCCATGGGCCAGACGATATTCATGGAGTATTCGATAAAGGCGCTAAGGTCTCCTAATGTGATTTCTCCATTTTTAAACAAGTAGCCGCCGATTAATAGAATGATAACAGGCAGCAGTTTGGTGATCAGTGACAGATATGGATGATATTTTACAAACAGTTTGGATTGTGCCATATTCAAGTCATAGTACCGCTGATTATGGGAAAGAAATTTAGTAATTTCATGCTTTTCCCTTGCAAAGGCTTTTACTGCCCTTACGCCTGTCAGATTTTCTTCGGCAACGGTGTTAAGGGATGCGTTTTCTTCACTGATTGCCTCAAATACGCTGTCCAGCTTTCTCTCCATGAAAATTGCAATACAGGCTGCTGCTGCCATACATAGCGTGGGAAGAATTGCCAGCTTCCAGTTCAGGCTGTACATACAAAACAGTACGATAGAAGTATGTATAATTACTTCTAAAAGCAGCATACCCACATAGGTAAGTCCATCCCAGATTTTATCCACATCGTCTTTAACACGGCTCATCAGTTCGCCGGTGCCTGTACGGTCAAAAAACTCTGCGCTTAAAGACTGGACATGATGAAACAAATCACGCCGGATTTCAAAAGAGATTTTGGAGCCTGTGGCATCAAACGTGTATTCTTTGGCATACTGGAAAATGCATCTTCCTATGCCGATACATAAAATCCCAAAAAGGAGAGGCATCAGTTTCTCCATCTGACCTCCGATGATTACATCATCCACAATATGTTTTGTAAGCTGTGGAGAGAGCATATCAAGAACAACGCTGATAATCAGAGAAACAACTGCAAATAAAAATGCAAATTTCTGCTCCCAGATATAAGTTGATATTTTTTTCATAAGATCCTCCTGTAAATATTCTTTCTGGCTATGCGGACAAAAAAACAGCCATGGTAATTGAAGCTACCATGGCTGTTAGAAAATCCGGTGTCAGTGATGTGTCTCATGCGTCTATTGTTCCTTTTGATGGAAACATAAATTCGCACGACAAACCAGACAATGTAAACATAAGCCAGAAGGTAATTTCGTTATGGAATCGTTAATGGAACTTGTTTTGCTAATAAATAATCTTTTTGTCATATTCATAATTACCTCCTTTCCCAAATACAAAATTTAACAGTTACAAATTTACCATACGCCTTTCCTAAACGTTTGTCAACAGAAGAATTTTTTAATTGTAATTTTTTTATAAATGACATAGAATGTTTTTAATGCAGTTTGAAAGTCAAAAGGTGAAAAGGGGAAGGAAAATGATATCGCTTTTAACAAAAATATTTATTAAAGATTACCAGAATACATCAGACCCAAAAGTCCGTCAGGCATTCGGCATGCTGTGCGGCGGTACGGGGATTGCTCTAAACGCCTGTCTTTTTTTATTGAAGTTTATAGCTGGAGCGCTGTCGGGGTCTATTGCAATAACTGCAGACGCTTTTAATAATCTGTCAGACGCAGGCTCATCTGTGATTACACTTGTGGGTTTTAAAATGGCAGGGCAAAAGCCGGACAATGCCCATCCATTTGGCCATGGCAGGATTGAATATATCTCTGGTTTGCTGGTGTCTGTGGTTATATTGCTTATGGGAGCTGAACTTTTGAAGTCTTCAGTGGTAAAAATCCTTCATCCGGAGGCTGTGGAAGTAGACTTACTTATTCTTGCCATTTTAGTGATTTCTATTTGTGTAAAGCTATATATGTTTTTTTATAACAGAGCAGTCGGCAGAAAAATTGACAGTGCAGCTATGATGGCAACCGCCAGAGACAGTATCAGTGATTGCATTTCCACTCTGGCAGTTTCGTTTTCCATGATACTTGCGTTTGTCGCAGATATACATATAGATGGCTGGTGCGGTATTCTGGTAGCTTTTTTTGTAATATGGACGGGAATCGGAGCTATGCGTGACACAATAAGCCCTCTGCTTGGGCAGCCGCCGGAACCGGAATTTGTTAAAAAGATTGAAGATATTATTATGGAATATAAAAAGCAGGGCGTTATTGGTCTGCATGACCTGGTGGTGCATAACTATGGGCCGGGAAGAGTAATGCTTTCCGTTCATGTGGAAGTGCCCGCCACCGGAGATATATTGCTTCTCCATGATATGATAGATGTGATTGAGCACCGTCTTTCACATGACCTTAACTGCAGCGCAGTGATTCATATGGACCCTGTTTGTGAAAATGATAAGCTGACCAATCAGTTAAAAGAAATGGTTGCAGGTATAATTGCAGGTATGGAGGGGGATGTGCGTTTTCATGATTTCCGTATTGTGCAGGGGCCTACCCACACCAATCTGATTTTTGATGTGGTGGTGCCCTTTGATTATGTAATGGCGGACGAGGAAATAGTTTCTTATATCAAACAGGAAATTTCAAAAAGAGAAGGAAATTATTTTGCAGTGATTGATGTGGATAAGGCATATGTATAGTTGCTGATTAAGGGGAGAGGTTAAAGTGAAACAATATAAATTTTATTATGGCTTTTGTATAGTGGAACTTATGGTATTTATTTATTCAGCTATTGTTGTTTTAAAGCAGGATTTTGTCAATTATCAATTTTGGAATTTTTATTCAGAAAATCAGGGGATAAGCACAGAAGAGATATGTGTTCCAGAGGGAATTTATGAAGTGAAGATTCGTTATATTATGGAAGAAGGCAGCGCTTTTTGCTATGCAAAGGCACAGGAAACAGGAGTGCGGAGTCTGTATTCTGACTATGTAAAGCTTTCTTCTCTCCAAAATGAGAAATCCTTTGATATATACATAAATGATGATGCAGGGTTAGTGCGTATTTTACTAGAGCCAGAGAAAGAAGGGTTTTTAGTTGAGGAGGTCAGCCTTACAACAACAGCAAATTCCAAGGTCTACCTGATTTTTTCACAGGCAGTAAAGTTGCTTGTCTTAAATGGCATAGTAGCTGTTATTTATTTTAGAAAAAGAAAGTATAAGGGATATTTTGAAATTATTGGAATTGTTGCTATTGGAATGACAGCTTCTTTGGGATTGCTGGAAGAGTATATTTTATATGGGCATGATATTGCATTTCATTTGTTTCGGATAGAAGGAATTAAAGAAGGTCTTTTGGCAGGAGATTTCCCTGTAAAATTACAACCAAATTGGTTTAATGGCTGGGGCTATCCGGTATCAGTAATGTATGGAGATATACTGCTTTATTTTCCGGCAGCTTTAAGGCTTTTGGGTGTAAATGTGCAGAATGCCTATAAAGCATACATTGTGGCAATTAATATTGCAACGGCGGCTGTTTCTTATTATGTATTTTTAAAAATTGCCCAAAATAAAAGTATTGCCATGTTCGGAAGCATCCTGTATACACTTTCACCTTACCGTCTTTGCTGTATTTATATCAGAGCGGCGGTGGGCGAATACTCCGCCATGTTGTTTTTGCCATTGGTTTTGCTATGTTTTTGGTATGCTTTTGATAAAGAAGAAGAGGAAATTCCGGCAAATAAACTTTTACTGCCTGTGATAGGATTTTCAGGTTTGATACAGACACATGTTATTTCCTGTTTTCTAACGGCATTTGTGATTGTAGTTTTCTGTCTGGTTAATTGGAAAAAAGTATTTAACAAAAAAGTTATTTTTTATTTTATTAAAATAGCAGGTATAACGGTGGCCGTGAACCTGTGGTTTATTATTCCCTTCCTCCAGTATATGGGAGAAGAACTTATGGTAACTGCCAGAGCGGAAATGACACCGTCTTTTCAAAAGTGGGGAGCGAATTTTGCAGAACTTTTTGCTGTGTATTGGAACGGCGCTTTTGATGTTTCCTGGGGAGAGATTACTACGATTGCACGGAAATTTCCCAAACCGGTAGGAATGGCATACCTTTTACTTTTTTTGGCGGCAGTGATAATGTACTATCGGGGAGAAATCCGGAGGCATGAGAGAAAAATTTTTATTTGTATGGCTTTCTTTCTGCTTTCCATTGCAATGGCATCCACATCGTTTCCTTATTATAAAATCAGCAGGATAGTTCCAGAGCTGGCAAGGCTGTTTGTTAAAATTCAATTTCCTTACCGCTTTCTTACTATAACAGGAATTTTTGGAAGCTTGCTTGGAGTGTTGGTTTTTACAGAAATTTTTCATAATTATGGGAAGAAGATAATGTATCTTTCGGTAATATTTGCCAGCATTTTTGTGGTAATGCAGGGGTCGCAGTTTATTTATAGTGTTTTGTACCGGGGAGATTATTTTACAGCATATGATATAGAAACTTTTGAAAATAATACGATATATTCCGGAGAATATTTATATGAAGGGTCCTGGGGACCTGCTACTGAAGCATTACAGACGCCTGCTGGGGATGGAGTTGAGATAGGTGATTTTAAGAAAAGATATCACACCATGCTTCTTGACTGTAAAAGTGAGAAGAAGGGAGCTTTTGTCCTTATGCCCCAATATTATTATATTGGATATGTGGCGCAAGACATTGCCAGTGGGGAAAAATTTGAAATTGTGAGAAATGATGATAATAACAGAATACAGGTTAATTTGCCGGAAGGATATGAGGGAACGCTGCAGGTCAGTTTTGAGGAACCTTTTATCTGGCGCATGGCGGAAGGGTTTTCCTTTATCGTAGTGTTGGGAAGCGCTTTCTGTTATTTTTTCAGAAGGAAGAGGGCGAAAAATGTTGCACTGCCTTTTTAAAACGTGTATAATTTCCTATGGAATGACATTGTTATTAAAATAACAAAATAAAGATAGATGAAATAACAGTGAAGGAAACAAAACTGTTGACAGATGATTAATAAATGTAAAAAGGAGAGAGATAATGAAAAAACCTACAGTATTAATGATTTTAGACGGATATGGTCTGAATGAGCGCAAGGATGGCAATGCCGTTGCAGAAGCAAAGACGCCTGTAATGGACAAACTGATGGCGGAATGTCCTTTTGTGAAAGGAAATGCCAGCGGTATGGCGGTAGGGCTTCCGGACGGGCAGATGGGAAATTCAGAGGTAGGCCATCTGAACATGGGAGCAGGGCGCATTGTATATCAGGAGCTTACCAGAATAACCAAAGAAATCCAGGATGGGACTTTTTTTGAAAATCCAGCTCTGTTAAAGGCTGTTGAAAATTGTAAGAAAAACGACTCATCTCTTCATATGTTCGGACTTTTGTCAGACGGCGGCGTTCACAGCCACAATACTCATTTATATGGACTTCTGGAACTGGCAAAGAGAAATGGTCTTTCCAAAGTATACGTACACTGCTTTTTAGATGGACGTGATACACCGCCTGCAAGCGGAAAAGGCTATTCGGAAGATTTAGAAGCAGAGATGAAGAAAATCGGAATAGGGGAAATTGCCACTGTTACGGGCCGTTATTATGCAATGGACCGGGATAATAACTATGACAGAGTGAAGCTGGCATATGACGCTCTGACAAAAGGGGAAGGACTGACAGCAGAAGGAGGGCCGGCAGGCATCCAGGCTTCTTATGACAGAGGCGAAACTGATGAATTTGTGAAACCGACTGTTGTCTTAAAGGATGGAAAACCTGTTGCCACAATCAAAGACGGAGATTCCGTTATTTTCTTTAACTTCCGTCCTGACCGTGCAAGAGAGATTACCAGAAGTTTTTGCGATGACGATTTTAAAGGATTTGAGAGAGAGAAGAGACTTGCGCTTACGTATGTGTGCTTCTCTGATTATGACCCAACAATTCCTAACAAGGAGATTGCCTTCCATAAAATTTCAGTGACCAATACCTTTGGGGAATGGCTTTCTGCCAATGGTATGAAACAGGCAAGAATTGCGGAGACAGAAAAATATGCCCATGTTACCTTTTTCTTTAACGGCGGTGTGGAGACGCCAAATGAAGGTGAGGACAGAATTCTTGTAAATTCACCCAAAGATGTGGCAACCTACGATTTAAAGCCACAGATGAGTGCGTATGAAGTTTGTGACAGGCTGGTGGAATCTATCAAATCCGGCAAATATGATGTGATTATCATCAACTTTGCAAATCCTGACATGGTTGGACACACTGGTGTGGAGGCTGCGGCAATTAAAGCAGTGGAAGCTGTGGATGAGTGCGTGGGAAGGGCAGTTGAAGCGGTCAAGGAAGTGGATGGACAGATGTTTATCTGTGCGGACCATGGAAATGCAGAACAGCTTGTTGACTATGAGACAGGGGCTCCCTTTACCGCACACACAACCAATCCTGTTCCCTTTATTATCGTTAATGCAGACCCATCTTATACTTTAAGAGAGGGAGGCTGCCTGGCAGATATTGTTCCGACCCTGATTGAAATGATGGGAATGGAGCAGCCAAAGGAAATGACAGGAAAGTCACTGATTGTAAGAAAATAAATAGAAACCCAATATATTTAAGAAGCAGCCGTTGCCATCGTGACAGGACAAAACGGCTGCTTTTCCTGTGGAAAGAATAATTAAGATTTTGTTAATGCGGAAGGCTTTGACTTGACAGGTATAACAGGTAATTGTAATATAAGTGTATTAATAATGTTAGTACACTAAATACTATCTTTGAGCAGCAAAACTTCATATAGAATGAAGGGACTGGAATGGGTGTACGGCAGAAAGGAAGGTAGGCATGATATTTATAGACTACAGAGACGCAAGGCCTATTTATGAACAAGTGGTGGAAAGGTTCAAGCTGCTGATATTGCGTGGTGTGCTGCATTCAGACGATAAAATTCCTTCGGTGCGTAATCTGGCTGTGGACCTGTCCATCAATCCGAATACCATTCAGCGGGCATATATGGAGTTGGAGAGGCAAGGATATATCTATACTGTGAAGGGAAAGGGGAATTTTGTCTCTGACAGCAGTCAGCTGCTCCTTAAGTATAAAGAAGAGATATTTTCGGAGCTTAGGAGAATCTGTAAAGAGGCTTTTGAGGCAGGAATTACCAGGGAAGAAATCATTGCAGGCATAAGAGGAGGAGAGGCAGATGATTGAGATAAGGAATGTAACCAAGTCTTATGATAAAATTAAAGCGGTAGATAATGTCAGTGTTTCCATTAAAGAAAATACAGTATTTGGCTTAATTGGCACAAATGGGGCTGGAAAAAGCACTGTACTTAGAATGGTGGCGGGGATTCTTGAACCGGAGCAGGGAGAAATTGCCATTGACGGACTGCCTGTGTTCGACAATATGGAAGCAAAGAAAAATATTTATTTTATTGCGGACGAACCTTATTTTTTTGCAAACAGCAATGCAAGGGATATGCAGAAGTATTTAAGCAGCATTTATCCTGAATTTGCGGTGGAAGATTTTTATAATTATCTGGTGAATTTCGGGCTGGATAAAAAAAGAAAAATTAATACCTTTTCCAAAGGAATGAAAAAGCAGCTTGCGCTAATTTGCGGTGTGTGCAGTGGAACCAAGTATCTACTTTGTGATGAGACTTTTGATGGACTGGACCCGGTTATGCGGCAGGGAATCAAAAGTATTTTTGCCAGTGAAATGGAACGGCGGGGGATGACGCCGGTGGTTGCCTCTCACAACTTAAGGGAGTTAGAGGATATATGCGACCATGTGGGACTTCTGCACAAAGGAGGCGTTCTTTTGTCAAAGGACCTGGAAGATATGAAATGCAATATCCAGAAAGTGCAATGTGTATTTAAAACCACAGAAGATGAGGCCAAGGCGATTGCGGCCCTTGACATTATGAAAAACGAAAAGAGAGGTTCGCTGAACGTTCTGACGGTTAGAGGGAATAAAGCGGAAATACTGGCGATTTTTGCAACGGTTAATACAATATTTTTTGAGGCGCTGCCTCTGTCCCTTGAAGAAATATTTATCAGTGAAACGGAGGTAGTAGGCTATGACATCAAAAAACTCATTCTTGGCTAGTATAATAGAAAATAATAAAAGGCGTCTTTGGGTATGGGTGATTTCTTTACTGGTGTTTGTGCTGGTGCTTCCGATTATAACAGCATTTGCGCTTAATGGAATTGAACAATATCTGGATGGGTGGATAGAGTATTATGGAAATGAAGAAAAAGCGCAGCAAATGGTAAAATCCAGGCTTTTGGAGGTTATGTGCGCCAGATTTGGATTTAATATGCAAATGTGGGCGCTTGTTACCATTACTGCAGTGGTCAGCGCTGTGCAGGGGTTTTCATATCTTTACAGTAGAAAAAAAATTGACTTTTATATGGGAATGCCGGTAAAGAGAAAGAAAAGATTCTTTATTATCTGGCAGAACGGGATTTTTTTGTATCTGCTTCCATATCTTCTTGGAACCATAATCAGCCTTTTGATTGCGGCCGGAGCCGGGGCGGTGGATAAATCAGTCATAAAGACGGCGTTTGTAACGTTTGGAACTGATATATGTTTTTATCTTTGCATCTACCACATGGCAATACTTGCTGTTATGCTTACTGGCAATGTTGTGATTACCGGATTTGGTTTTCTGGTATTTTGCCTGTATGAGTTTGGGGTAAGAACCACGCTGGTGGGATACAGGCAGTTGTTTTTCATGTATTTTAGCCATTATGGAGTAAGCGAGACACCAGTATTTTCCCCATTTACCATGTATGGGAAGATAGTATCCCAATATGATAAGACGGGAACATTGGATGTTAAATATTTAATATTTCTTTTATTGTTTGCTATAGTGGTGGGAGTGCTTGCCTATATTTGCTATTTAAAACGCCCGGCGGAGACGGCAGGAAAAGCAATGACATTTGCCATTACAAAACCGGTTATCAAAATTATGCTGGTAGTTCCAGCATCGCTGCTTTCAGGACTTGTTGTGGCAAACATGATTGGGCTAACCTCTTATGACTTCAGGTCGGGATTAGGCTACATGATTTTTACAATTGCGTTTGTGGTACTGACAGGCAGTGCATTGATACAGGTAATTTATGAATTTGACATTAAAGGGATCTGGCATAAAAAAATCCATATTTTAATAAGCGGTTTCATTGCAGCTGTGGTTTTTGCTATTTTCCATTTTGACCTATTTGGCTATGACAGCTATATTCCCAAACCGGAACAGTTAGAGAGTGTTGCATTTATCCCCCAATATTATGAGGACTATGGTGGCGGCATCCGTTTTGATGAGCAGGGAAATTATATGTCTGCAGAAAATTATGCCAATGAATATATGTATCTTTCAAATAAGGAGGCAATATGCCGGCTGGCAGATATATCCATAACAAATTATAATGAGGTAAGAAAATTATTTAATAGCGGAAGAAATATTATTGCCGCATATGATGAGACGGAGCAGGGAAGATGGTCAGATGTAACGGTAATTTACCGACTGAAAAACGGACGTAAGGTATGTCGGAGCCTTCTGGTGAATGTGGATGATGAACAGACCATAGCGCTGCTTGACGAGATTATTGGTTCCAAAGAGTTTAAGGAAGGCTATTTTATTGGTGCATCAGAAAGACTGGACCAGCAGATGGATGATGAAAAATATAAAGTAAGCATTTCTTACGGAAACTGTATCTATGACAGGAAAATGGGAAAGGAAGAGGCAAAAGAATTTCTGGAAGTTTATCGCAGGGACTTTGCACAGGCGGATTTCAGCAACATAAGGGAAAGCAATCCCTTGGGACTGATGCGTTTTATGCTTTCTAAAGAAATGAATGAGAACTACTATGATGAAGCAGGAGCAGTGATAAAGTCTACTAGCAATTGGGAAATCAAACTTGGAATTTATCCTTTTTATCTGGAAAGCATTGCATGGCTCAAGGAGCATGGTTATTATCTGGAGCATCAGCTGGATATAAATGATGTGGAACGAGTACAGATTTTAAACAATAATTATGAAATCAGTAGGGAATTGCGAAAGCAGATGGAAAGTGATACAGGGGACATGTCGGCTAAGGCGACAGACGCGACAATGGAAAGCGGATATTCCGCTGATGGGATAGATACACGTGTTTATGTGGATTATACGGATAAAGAGCAGCTTGAAGAAATTATTTCAAGTATTTATTCCAAAGATATGATTATTGATGACTGGGACCGGGGCAAAACCTGGGATAATGACTATGTAATTATTGTATATTTTAATACGGACAGTGAATTAACCAGAGAATATGGAACATCTGCCTTCTATGGATTTTTGGAAGGAGAGGTGCCGGATTTTGTAAGGGTGGACACAACTTACAAAGAATGATACAATAAAATTAAGAAAGTTACAATCAGCAGTGGATAGACATTCACTGCTGATTTGCGGTACAAAAAGCTGTATGGAGGAGTGGTGGAGCATATGGACGAGCGTATCATTGACAGATTTCTGGCAGAGGAAATAAAGATAGGAAAGGTGGCGCTTAAGACAGTTGACCTGTTATTTATTGGATGTCTTTTTTCTTTTTCTTTTGTCATAAGATGGAAGCTTATGCCTATAGAATCGGCGGATTACTGGGGGTTTCTGCAGGGATGGATGCAGCAGGTAAGGGAGAAGGGGGGAGTTTGTTCTCTGGGATTTCCCATTTCCAATTACACATCTCCCTACATGTACCTGATGTGTCTTGTTTCTTATCTGACAGACAATGATTTATATGGTCTTAAAATGATATCTGTTTTTTTTGATTATCTGGCATCCATTGGAGTATTTTTGATTTTATTCCAACAGACCGCAAATGTACGGAAATCCATTTTTGGGATGGCATTGTTATTGTTGTCGCCTACCGTAATATTGGACAGCGCCTATTGGTGTCAGTGTGATATTATCTATACAACATTTATTTTGTATGGAATGTATTTTTTCTTTAAAAATAACAGCAGATGGTGTCTGATTTGTGTGGGAATTTCCTTTTCCTTTAAGCTGCAGGCTGTATTTATTTTGCCTTTTTTGCTTATTATGTGGCTAAAGAAGAAAACCATCCGGTTTAGGGATTTTATATGGGTGCCGGTGATTTATGTATTGAGTGCGGTTCCTGCATGGATGATGGGACGTGACATAAAAGAGCTTTTGCTGATTTATTTTGAACAGTCCGGCGCTTATCCCTGGGGAACTCTGGAATATCCCAATATTTATGCGCTTCTTGGAGAGGCTATGCCGGATATGAGACATGCGGCGGAAGTCAGCGGAGCAGGTGTTTTTATGACAGTGATTCTTTTAGGATGTATTGCGTATTATTTTTATACAAAAAAAGTGAAACTGACAGGGGAGCTTATGGTAACACTATCACTCTTTACAGTAGCGCTGATTGTTTATTCACTGCCTCATATGCACGAACGTTATGGCTTTTTGATTGATTTGCTGGGTATAATTTACGGTGTATTAAATGTAAAAAAGATGCCTGTTGTCTGCGGATTTATGCTGGTATCTGTGCTTAGCTTCATGCCCTATCTGATTGCAGTTCACATTGTTCCTATACAATATGTGGCCATAGCGCTTTTGGGACTGATTGTTTATGTAGGCTATGACCTGTATCAACAAACCCTGATAAATTCATCATGTAGCTAACTGGGAAAATTAACAGGGACGGCAAAAGATTTAACATGACGTAAACAGTAAGAGAAAGGATAGATGCAGTGAATCATATGGAATTTTTCAGACGAAATAAAAAGAAATTTTTAGTTGTGCTGGCAATTGTTTTTGCGGTTGAACTGTTTGTCTTTAACTATAGGCATTGGGAGTCTTTGACAAACCAGGAAATACAGATAAAAGATTTTACAGTTGGAAGTGGATATCAGGACAATGGAAATGGTACATATACAGTTGTTGGGGATGATATCAGCATTGAGATAACAGGTTTGGATTTTGAACTCCGCACTGCCTGTATTGAGATGGCGGCTGGGGGAAGTGAGGGGAAATTGCCAGGGCCTGTAGTATTACGGCAATGGGTAAGGGATGAATCCCACCAGTTATATTACGCCCTTCCAGAGCGGGAAATATGGGAAAATGAAAAAAGAAGCAGTTATATGACTTACCATTTATATGGAAACTGTAAGGGATTAAAATTGAGTCCGGTCTTGTCCTATGGTCAGACCTTGTCTTTTTCTATAATCTTGAATCCGCAAATACCTCTGTTTTTTTCCTGGGAAAGAATTTTTGTACTGATTTTATTGTGTGGGATGGTAGTTGCATTAAGGCCATCTTCCCATCTTTATAAAGTTCCATACATCCAACTGCCATATAGAATAAAGAGTGTATTACTGATAGTTTTTTTTCTGGTACATGAGCTTCTTTTCTGGGAACTGACTCACATAAATCCTTATTTTCAGGATGAGATTGTTGTGAACCAGAAACAGTATCAGACACTTGCTGAAAGTCTGAAAGAAGGTCATTTTTTTCTGACAG
>CAMUHA010000046.1 GCA_947088515.1 uncultured bacterium | reverse complement strand
TGAAATGGGCTGGAATTCCTCTTGTGTAAGTGCACTGAAGGGAAGGGAGCGGAACTATAAATAGGAGAACAAGGGAAAATGAGCATGGCAGATGATATATTTATTGGTATGTGCAGGGACATACTGGAAAACGGAACCAGCACAGAGGGAGAAAAGGTGCGTCCCCGCTGGGAGGATGGCACACCTGCCTACACCATTAAAAGGTTTGGAGTGGTAAACAGGTATGACCTGTCAAAGGAATTTCCCATACTGACCCTTCGGAAAACGGCAATCAAGCTGGCAACAGATGAAATGCTTTGGATCTGGCAGCAAAAGTCAAATAATATTCATGACCTGCACAGTCATATATGGGATGAATGGGCAGACGAAGATGGTTCAATTGGAAAAGCTTACGGATACCAGATGGGGGTAAAACACCAGTATAAGGAAGGGATGATGGATCAGGTGGACAGGGTGATTTATGATTTGAAAAACAATCCTTTCAGCCGCAGGATTATGACCAATATTTATGTTCATCAGGATTTACATGAAATGAATCTGTATCCTTGCGCTTATAGCATGACTTTTAATGTGACACAGAAAAAGGGAGAGGACAGGCTTACTTTAAATGCAGTCTTAAACCAGCGTTCCCAGGATGTTCTTACGGCCGGAAACTGGAATGTGGTCCAGTATGCGGCGCTGGTACATATGCTGGCCCAGGTATGTGATATGAAGGTGGGAGAACTGGTTCATGTGATTGCAGACGCTCATATTTATGACAGACATATTCCTATTGTAAGAGAGCTGATTAAAAGACCGGCATTTCCGGCGCCTGTTTTCAGACTGAATCCGGAAATTAAAGATTTCTATCAGTTTACCAAAGAAGATGTCAGC
Organism: uncultured bacterium; assembly: GCA_947088515.1. GTDB lineage: Bacteria > Bacillota > Clostridia > Lachnospirales > Lachnospiraceae > Suilimivivens. The sequence goes on along the minus strand of CAMUHA010000046.1, from coordinate 17,483 downwards.
GTAGAAAATTATGTAACCGGAGAACAAATAAAAAACATTCCAATTGCCGTTTGACAGGTTTTGTAATTAACGGTATTAATGGTGAAGAGAGGAAATACAGAGAATGAATTTAATTGTAGCGGTAGATAAAAACTGGGCGATTGGCAACAATGGGGATTTACTGGTCAGGATTCCGGCAGACCATAAAGCTTTCCGGCAGGAAACTACAGGGAAAGTGGTGGTGCTTGGAAGAAAGACACTGGAAACCTTTCCCCAGGGGCTGCCTCTTAAAAACCGTACTAATATTATTTTATCTTCCAGCCGTACATTTTTGGTAAAGGATGCAGTTGTAGTGCATGACCTTGAAGAGTTATTGGAAGAATTGAGACAATATGATACAAAGGACGTTTATGTAATAGGAGGGGAAAGCGTATACCAGCAGCTTCTGCCTTACTGTGATGTTGCTCATGTAACGAAAATTGACCATACATATTCGGCAGATTCTTATTTCCCAAATCTGGACCAGATGCCCAAATGGAAAGTGACGGCGCAAAGTGATGAGCAGACATATTTTGACATTACCTATCATTTTATCAAATATGAGAGAATGCTGTAACCAGCCAAACTATTGACTTTTATGGTAAAAAGTATAATAATAAGAAAAATCAGTAACAGCGGCGGTAATGGAATGGCTGCAAAACTTAAGAGGGAGTGCGAATGATGGAAAAGAAAAATATTGACTGGGCAAATCTTGGATTTGGTTATATACAGACAGATTACCGGTTTGTCTCTAATTATAAAAATGGAGCTTGGGAAGAAGGAGCCCTTACAGAGAATGCTGATGTAGTTATCAATGAGTGTGCAGGTGTTTTGCAGTACGCACAGACCATATTTGAGGGAATGAAAGCTTATACAACAGCAGACGGACGCATTGTTACCTTCCGCCCTGACTTAAATGGGGAGAGAATGGAGCAAAGTGCAGTGCGTCTGGAAATGCCTGTGTTCCCCAAAGAAAAATTTGTGGATGCAGCGCTTAAGACCATTAAGGCAAATGAAGCTTATGTGCCGCCTTATGGAAGTGGAGCTACTCTTTATGTAAGACCTTTTATGTTTGGAAGTGATTCTGTAATTGGCGTAAAGCCTTCAGAGGAATATCAGTTCCGTATATTTACCACACCAGTTGGTCCTTATTTTAAGGGAGGTGTGAAACCACTTACCATCCGTGTCTGTGATTTTGACCGTGCGGCTCCAAGAGGAACAGGACATATTAAGGCAGGGCTTAACTATGCCATGAGTCTGCATGCTATTGTGGACGCCCATAAGCAGGGGTACGATGAAAATATGTATTTAGATGCAGGTACCAGAACAAAAGTAGAGGAAACAGGAGGGGCCAATTTCCTGTTTGTCACAAAGGATGGTATAGTGGTAACGCCTAAATCAGACAGTATTCTTCCCTCTATTACAAGACGTTCGCTGGTGCAGGTTGCCAGAGAGTATTTAGGACTGGAGGCACAGGAGAGAGAGGTTTATTTAGATGAACTGAAGGACTTTGCGGAATGTGGCTTGTGTGGTACTGCAGCGGTTATTTCACCAATAGGAAAAGTGGTGGACCATGGCAGGGAAATTTGTTTTTCCAGCGGAATGACAGAAATGGGGCCTATTACAAAGAAGCTGTATGAAACACTTACCGGAATACAGATGGGAACCATAAAAGCGCCAAAAGGCTGGGTTGTAGAAGTGAAATAGTGGATAGCCTTTAATTAATAAGCAAAAGAGGATAATGTGAAGAGAGAAACGGAAATCGAATTAGCGGCTGCGGAAGCAGTGGGAAGTAAATATGACGAGGCATGCAAAAGCCTGTTTAAAAACAAAGAAATTATTGCGCCAGTGTTAAAGGAAGTAGTGCCGGAGTATAGAAATTCCACTGTGGAGGAGATAATCAAATATATAGATGCAGACAGCATTAAGGATATACCTGTTGATGATGTTTCTATAAGAGCAGAACAACTAAGCACAGAGATGGACTCTGTCAGTGATAAGCTGATTCGGTACGACACACACTTTAAAGCAATAAATCCTATGCTTAGCAACGAAACTCTTTGTATACATCTGCATATTGATTTAGAAGTCCAGAACAATTACCAGCCTTCTAATCCGGCTTATTCCATTATCAGAAGAGGAATATATTATGCGGCAAGGGAAATCAGCTATCAGCTTGGAACGCTGACAGAGCAGACAAACTATGGGGATATTGAAAAAGCTTACAGTATTTGGATTTGTAATGAGAGGATTCCGCAAAATTTACAGAATACGGTAACAATGTATTCAATAAAAAAGTCAGATATTATAGGGGAAGCAAAGGAGCCGGAAGAAGATTATGACCTGATGAGTATTGTAATTATCCGCAGGGGCAAAAAAAGGGATGCTCCCATATTTGATTATTTGGCAGGAGTATTCCAATGCGATAAGGCAAAAATTACAGAATATGTGGATATTGAAGACAATGAGGCCGTGCAGAAGGAGGTGGATAATTTGAGCGGACTAGGTATGTCAATTATGAGAGATGCTATGGAGCAGGGAATGGAGCAGGGAATACAAAAAGGAATGGAGCAGGGAATACAGCAGGGAATACAAAAGGGAATACAGCAGGGAATACAACAGGGAATACAACAGGGAATACAACAGGGAGAAGTATTGCTTGCAACATTAGTCAGTTATCTGAAAAGAGATGGCAGATTAAATGAGCTTGACAGTATTTCAGAAGAAGATAAAAGAAAACAACTATATAAGGAATACCATTTAATAGATTAAAATCTGGCAAAGCCATAGTTGCTTTGGGTAAAAACAACCTGTTACTTTTGATGCGTAACAGGTTGTTTTGGTGTTTGACGGGTTTATGGGAGCAGGCTGTAAAAGAAAAAGGGATGTTGGAGGGAATTTTATGACAGAATTAGAAAAATGTATGGCGGGAGAGTATTATGATTGTCACGATAAAGTTTTTTTAGACTTTAAAAAGAATGCAAGATATTTATTGAACGAATACCATGCACTTCCCTATGACCAAAAAAATGAAAAAATACAAATATTAAACCGATTGCTTGGAAAAATTGGCAAAAATGTATCAGTGGGACTTCCTTTTGTCTGTGATTATGGACGGAATATTTATATAGGAAATAATGTATCTGTTAATATGAATTGTACGTTTGTAGATTGCAATAAAATCACAATTGGCGATAATGTGCTGATTGCATCGAATGTGCAGCTTTATACAGCGGCGCATCCGGTTGAATTGTCTGAAAGGCTGACCCCAGACTGGACGCCGGAGATGGAGCAGTATTTTTGCCGCACATATGCGCTGCCTATAACAATTGAAAATGGCTGCTGGCTGGGAGGGGGAGTAATTGTCCTTCCAGGTGTAACCATAGGTGCAGGCTCGGTGATAGGCGCTGGAAGTGTTGTAACAAAAAATATTCCGGAAAATTCACTGGCAGTAGGAAATCCATGTCGTGTAATCCGAAAAATAAATAACAGTTAATTGATAAAAATAGTTTACAGAAATTTAATTGTTAATTGTAACTATTGCCGATATAATGGTTATCAGGTTCATAAGCCCAAAAATATAAATACAGGCGGCATGGCAGATGGCATTTCTTCTGTATTAGCCATTTGGGGTGAAGCGGAACTTAAATAGGAGGTTATATGGAGGCGAGAGAAGTACTGCAGCAGGTAAAGGAAGGTATCATATCTATAGAAGAGGCGGAGCGCTTTTTCAAAAGGCAGCCTTTTGAAGAGCTGGGGTATGCAAAACTGGATATGCACAGGGAAATCCGCTCTGGTTTCCCGGAGGTGGTCTATTGCAGCAATAAGCCAGACCCATACCTGATTGGTATTTACCAGCGGCTGTTTGAAGAAAATGGAGAGGTGTTCGGAACCAGAGCAGACAGGCATCAGTATGAGCAGGTGAAAAAAATATTGCCGCAGGTATCTTATGACGAGGTTTCCAGGGTCTTAAAAATTGAGAAGCCGGATAAGAAAAAATATGGAAAAGTAGCAGTATGCACAGCAGGGACAGCGGATTTGCCTGTGGCGGAAGAAGCGGCACAGACAGCGGAGTATTTTGGCTCTTATGTGGAAAGGATTTATGATGTAGGGGTCAGCGGGCTGCACAGGCTTATTTCACGCCTTGATGTGATACAGGAAGCAAACTGCGTGGTGGCTGTTGCGGGGATGGAAGGCGCGCTTGTTAGCGTGCTGGGAGGTCTGGTAAGCAGGCCGGTAATTGCTGTTCCTACTTCCGTTGGGTATGGAGCAAGCTTGAATGGGCTTTCTGCTTTGCTTACAATGATTAATTCCTGTGCCAATGGCGTTGCAGTGGTAAATATTGACAATGGTTATGGCGCAGGTTATATTGCAACACAGATTAACAGGCTTGCAAAAGAAGATGTGTAGAAAGGAGAGGAAAAGATGGGAAAAACATTATATCTGGAATGCCAGTCAGGAATAAGCGGTGATATGACAGTTGCTGCACTGCTGGATTTGGGGGCAGACAGAGAAGTATTGGAAAAGGCTTTAAAGAGTCTTTCTGTACAGGGATTTGAAACACAGATAAACAGGGTAAAGAAGGCTGGGCTGGACGCTTGTGATTTTCTTGTAAAATTGGACCATGACCATGAAAACCACGACCATGATATGGAATATCTGCATGGACATGGACATACACATGGCCACAGTCATGGTGTGGAACATCAGCATGAACACAGAGGGCTTATGGAGATAATGGAAGTGATTGACAGGTCACAAATAAGTGACAGGGCGAAAACCACCGCTTCCAGGATTTTCCGTATACTTGCAAAGGCGGAGAGCAGGGCACATGGAGTGTCAATAAATGAAGTGCATTTTCATGAAGTGGGGGCTGTTGACTCAATTGTTGATGTTGTTGCAGTTGCGGTTTGTCTTGATAATCTGGACATTACAGAAGTAATTATCCCGTTTTTATGCGAGGGAAAGGGAACTGTGCGGTGTCAGCATGGAGTTTTGCCCGTACCTGTTCCTGCAGTAGTTAACATTTTGGAGGATAGTCATATTCCGGTTAAATTTACGGATGTGGAAGGAGAGCTGGTAACTCCTACAGGGGCGGCGATTGCAGCTGCTATAGGGACATCCTCCCGTCTTCCTGAAAAACTTTGCATAATAAAAACAGGACTGGGGGCAGGCAAACGCAATTACGAAAGGCCTAGTCTGCTTCGGGCTATGCTGATTGAAGAGGAAATCCCGGCATCAAAAGAAGCATTTAGAGAAAAGGATATGGTTTATAAGCTGGAAACCAATATCGACGACTGCACAGGGGAAGCGCTGGGATATGTGATGGAGCGGCTGATAGATGCCGGAGCTAGGGATGTCCATTTTGTTCCTGTCTATATGAAAAAGCACAGGCCCGCTTATGAGCTGGTTGTGATTTGTGATGAGGAGAGAGTAAAGGAGCTGGAGAGGATTATTTTTCAGGAAACTACTACCATTGGCATCCGCCGGGTAAAAATGGAACGGACAACGCTGCCAAGAGAGGCGGCAACAGTTATCCTTAGAGAGGGAGAAATAAATGTAAAAAAGTGCATACTCCCAGATGGAAAAGTGAGATATTATCCGGAGTATGCAAGTGTGGTTAAGCTTGCCCAGGAAAGTGGAGCTTCTTTTCAGGAAGTAATGAATGAATTTAAAGAAAATATGTTCAGGAAGGAATAAAAGGCCGGGCAGATTTATCTCTTTGCCGTGAATTTCAGGATGGGCACAAATGAACGATTATACGAATAAAAAAGAACATTTAGGACAAATAATACAACACTATGCAAAGAAGGATATTGTCGTAGCTTTTTCCGGGGGTGTGGATAGCTGTCTTTTGCTTAAGTTATCCTGTGAGGCGGCGAAAGAAACCGGGCGGAAGGTATATGGCGTCACTGTACAGACAAAGCTTCATCCGGCTGGGGAAATAGAGGAAGCGGAAAAAATGTGTCGGGAAATTGGCGCAAAACATATGGTTATTCAAATAGACGAGCTAAAAGAAGCAGGAATTTTGGATAACCCGGTGGAGCGGTGTTATCTGTGTAAGAGATATTTGTTCTCAAAAGCGCTGGAACAGGCAGCTATCCTTCAGGCAGATGTGGTGATAGAAGGAACCAATGAAGATGACCTTCATGTGTACCGCCCTGGTATCAGGGCTTTGCGGGAACTGGGCATTGTAAGTCCCTTGGCGCAGGCAGGCATAACAAAGGCGGAAGTAAGGAAGATGGCGGCAGAGTGGAATTTAAGAGCTGCTGGTAAACCTTCCGTTCCCTGCCTTGCAACCAGATTCCCTTATGGAACGGCTCTTACTTATGAAAAAATGAGGCTGGTGGAAAAAGGGGAAGCATACTTAAAAACTTTTGGATTTAACAATGTAAGAATCCGGGTGCATGGAAATATTGCAAGGCTGGAAGTGGATGAAGGAGAATTTACCAAAGTAATGCGATATAAAAGTGAAATTATCTCTTATCTGAAAGAACTGGGATATGTTTATATTACGTTGGATTTGGAAGGGTTCCGGTCAGGCAGTATGGATACAGGTCTTTACACAGTGGGAATCTTTGGATAATAAAAATGGTTTCATAGAATGAAAAAGGGTGATAGGCAAATCTATCACCCTTTTTTGCTGTATTAAAATTGAAAAATCTAAAATCCCATTTCCAAGTGTGACACAAAATATTTTTCAGAATATATCGGTTTTGTTATCCATACAGGGGCAAAATGTGGAAATTGGCTTTTTCCGTTTACCAGATATCGTGCCAGTCTGGATAACTGGGATTATATTAGGGGAATCATGGAAAAAACAGGGAAATGATTACCGCGCTTATGAATATCAGGATGAAGTAAGAGAATTCAAAAACAGGGATGCTATTATTCTTCCAGGGAGTTTATGGATATAAAGTAATCCTGATGCCCGAAACAGAACCGGGGGGTATTGCGCAGCAGATGATACAGGATTTTTCGGAAATCAAAATGTTTGCCCTGCCTAAGGATGAACATGGCTCCTGCACAATTTTGGCAAGAATGAAACAGGCAGAATAAAGCCGTCAGTTGGTGTGCTGTACCGTATGTCAAAATTCTATGGGGTTTTTGTGGAAAATATTATTCTTTCTATTATGAGGGCAATTATGCAGACTAAAGACTAATATATAAGTTATTATTATATATAGTATAAAAAATATTGATTTTACTTATGATTAACCTTCAGGTATAATCATAAAGTAAGAAGCTGATAATAAGAGCAGGTTATTACAAGCCTGCTTTTGTTATTTTGAGCAGGAGTATGGAAATAAGCTTGCAGCGTTTTGTGCGGATGCGGCATTTGGGAATGGAGGTCAACAAATGGTTAAAGCGGTAGTGGGAGCCAATTGGGGCGATGAGGGCAAAGGCAAAATAACGGATATGTTAGCACAGCAGGTGGATATTATTGTTCGTTTTCAGGGCGGAGCCAATGCAGGGCATACGATTGTGAATAATTATGGTAAATTTGCCCTGCATACCCTGCCTTCCGGTGTGTTTTACAGTCATACCACCAGTATTATCGGTAATGGCGTGGCGTTGAATATTCCAGTGCTTTTTAAGGAGATTAAGGATATTACGGACAGAAATGTGCCAATGCCAAAGATATTAATTTCTGACAGGGCACAGATGGTAATGCCTTATCATATCCTGCTTGACCAGTATGAGGAAGAACGTCTGGGAGGCAAATCCTTTGGCTCCACCAAATCCGGCATCGCTCCTTTTTATTCAGATAAATATGCCAAGATTGGTTTCCAGGTCAGTGAGCTTTTTGATGAGGAAACGCTTAAGGAAAAGGTGGAAAGGGTTTGTGAGCAGAAAAATGTAATGCTTGCCCATATGTATCATAAACCGTTGATTGATACACAAGAGCTGATGGATACTTTGCGTGGATATAAGGAAATGGTTGCGCCTTATGTATGTGATGTGTCCTTATATCTGGACAAGGCGCGAAAGGAAGGAAAAACCATTTTGCTGGAAGGACAGCTTGGCACACTGAAGGACACAGACCATGGTATTTATCCGATGGTGACTTCCTCCTCCACTTTGGCGGCATATGGTGCAATTGGGGCAGGCATTCCGCCCTATGAAATTAAAGAAATTATTACGGTCTGTAAAGCATATTCCTCAGCTGTCGGGGCAGGCGCTTTTGTCTCTGAAATTTTTGGCGAGGAAGCGGACGAACTGCGGCGCAGAGGCGGTGATGGCGGAGAATACGGCGCAACTACCGGCCGTCCCAGGCGTATGGGCTGGTTTGACTGTGTGGCTTCCAGATATGGATGCAGACTGCAGGGGGCCACAGATGTGGCGTTTACGGTGCTGGATGTGCTGGGATATCTGGACGAAATTCCAGTGTGCACAGAATATGAGATAGAGGGAGAAGTAACCAGAGATTTTCCCGTTACCTGCAGACTGGAAAAAGCAAAGCCTGTGCTTACCAGACTTCCCGGATGGAAATGCGATATCCGTGGAATTAAAAAATATGAGGATTTGCCGGAAAACTGCCGGAAGTATGTGGAATTTATTGAAGGTGAGATTGGATATCCAATTACCATGGTATCCAATGGACCGGGCAGGGATGATATTATTTACCGAAAAAGTCCGTTAAAGTAATCAGATGACAGACTAATAAAAAATGAAGGGAGATAACCGGAAATTATCAGATATCTCCCTTTTATTCTTGTATATTTGGACAGAAAACTATCCATCAATAGTAATATACTTTTTCTCTTCTATAGAAGGTCTGGTGTCCTTTTTGGGAATGGACAGTTTTAAAATGCCATGCTTAAACGCTCCATGGATGTCATCTGGCGTCACATCGTCCCCTACATAAAAGGTTCTCTGGCAGGCTCCGGCATAGCGTTCACGGCGGATATACTTGCCGGATTCATTTGTCTGTTCATTTTCTTTTGCGGCGCTGACAGTCAGATAACCGTTTTCCAGGGAGATTTTTACCTGCTCTTTTTCAAATCCAGGCAGGTCCATTTCCATTTCATAACTATCCTTATGCTCTTTGACATCTGTTTTCATCAGGCTGCGTTCCCGCTGTCCATATAACTTTTTTTCCATTTTTTTGAAATCCTTGTTATCATAAAATGGAAAGCCCCAAAAGTCGTCAAACATATCTTTTCCTAAAATACCAGGTACCAACATTTGTTTTCCTCCAATCTGTTGAATCATAAAGCTATGACTCATATTATTTGCAGACGGGTGTCATTTTACTCTTGTATATGGGCATTTTAACTGTGAGCGGTGACAATCAATTTTCGTGTTCATAAAAAGCATCTTGCAAAGCGCCATTTCCATTGTTAAAATAATAGAATCTGGAAAAAACTGATAGAAGGAACAGCGGTAAAGCTTGTAGTATGTGGGGGATTAAAATGAACCGGAATTATTCACTGGAACTGGATAAAATAATGAAAGAACCTCATAACAGAGGAAAAAAACTTTTGTTGCACAGCTGTTGTGCCCCATGCAGCAGCTATGTGCTGGAATATCTTAGAAGCTTTTTCAGAATTACGGTATTTTATTATAATCCAAACATTACAGAGCAGGAAGAATATTTGAGACGCGTGGCGGAACAGAAGCGGTTGATTGTAGAATTTAACGCCCAGTCCGGTATAGGAAGCGGTTTATTCTATCCTATAATGGTGGAAGAGGGAAATTACCAAAAAGAATTATTTTTTGAAAGCATCAAGGGACTTGAGAGCTGTAAGGAGGGCAAAGAACGCTGTTTTGTCTGTTATGAACTCCGTCTGGTGGAAACTGTAAAAAGAGCAAAGGAAACACAGGCGGATTATTTTACTACTACTCTCACCATAAGCCCTTTAAAAAATGCGGCGAAAATCAATGAAATTGGAGAACGGCTTGCCGGGGAATGGGGGGTGGCGTTTCTGCCTTCAGACTTTAAAAAGAAAAATGGGTACAAGCGGTCAGTGGAACTTTCCAGAGAGTATGGTTTATACAGACAGGACTATTGTGGATGTATCTTTTCTCAAAAAGAAAGGGAAAATAAACGGAAAAAAGAATGAAAATCCAAAGCAAGGATGTAAAAATGCTTTGGATGAAACAATAAATTTTATGGGAGGAGAGTAAGATGAAAAAGTTTCTGGATTTAATTTCAGAGGAGATGAAAAATGCTTTTGAGACAGCAGGCTATGACAGGGAGCTTGGAAAGGTTACTTTATCAAACAGACCTGATCTTTGTGAGTATCAGTGCAATGGCGCCATGGCTGGGGCGAAGCTTTATAAAAAGGCGCCTATCATGATTGCAGAGGATGTGGCAAAGCAGTGTCAGGAGAGTAAGGTTTTCCAGACTGTGGAGGCAGTAAATCCTGGGTTTTTAAATTTAAAAGTGCGGGATGATTTTGCGGCGGATTACCTGAACCGGATGGTTTCGGAGCCTAAGTTTGGGCTGGACGGACCTGACAAGCCATGCAAAATCATTGTGGATTATGGCGGCCCTAATGTGGCGAAACCTCTTCATGTGGGACATCTGCGTTCTGCAATTATCGGAGAGAGCATTAAGCGGATTGCAAGGTATGCCGGCCATGAAGTAATTGGGGATATCCATATGGGAGACTGGGGCCTGCAGATGGGATTAATCATTACAGAGCTTAGGGAAAGAAAACCGGAGCTTGTATATTTTGATGAATCCTATAAGGGAGAGTATCCGGCACAGGCGCCTTTTACCATTTCGGAACTGGAGGAAATTTATCCGGCGGCAAGCGCCAAATCAAAGGAGGATGCTGCATACAAAGAGCGTGCCATGGACGCTACTTTAAAGCTGCAAAGCGGCGAACGGGGATACCGGGCCTTATGGAAACATATTATGGAGGTATCCGTTAATGACCTTAAGAAAAATTACAACAATCTTAATGTGGATTTTGATTTATGGAAGGGTGAGTCGGATGTCCAGGACTTAATACCAGGCATGGTGGAATATATGAAAAAGGAGGGCTATGCGTATATCAGCGATGGCGCTCTTGTGGTGGATGTCAAAACAGATACAGACACCAGAGAGATTCCGCCTTGTATGATTTTAAAATCTGACGGCGCCTCCCTTTACAACACAACAGACCTTGCAACAATTATGGAGCGGATGGAAAAGTATCACCCGGATAAATTGATTTATCTTACTGATAAAAGGCAGGAACTTTATTTTGAACAGGTATTCCGCTGTGCCAAGAAGACAAAGCTGGTTCCTGTGGAAACAGAGCTTTTGCACGTTGGCTTTGGAACCATGAACGGCAAGGACGGAAAGCCTTTTAAAACCCGCGAGGGCGGTGTGATGCGTCTGGAACTTCTCATTAAGGAGATTAATGAGGAAATGTACCGGAAGATAACGGATAACCGGGAAATGGACGGACAGGAGGCTGGAGAGACAGCCCAGGTGGTGGCTTTGTCGGCAATCAAGTATGGGGATTTGTCCAATCAGGCTTCCAAAGATTATATTTTTGATATTGACAAGTTTACTTCTTTTGAGGGCGACACAGGTCCCTATATTTTGTATACCATTGTCAGAATTAAGTCTATCCTGGCCAAGATTAAGGAGCAGGGAGGCTGCCTGGAGGGTGTTTCTCTCAAAGAAGCAAAAAGCGGAGCGGAAAAAGCGCTGATGCTGAACATTGCAGGATTTCATGCCATGATGGAGGCTGCTTATCTGGAGACTGCGCCTCATAAGGTATGTGCGTATATTTACGAGCTGGCAAATGCTTTCAACCGTTTTTACCATGAAACCAAAATCATTGCGGAAGAAGACACAGAGAAAAAATCCGGGTGGGTTGCATTGCTTTTACTCACAAGGGATATTCTGGAAACCTGTATTGACCTTCTTGGCTTTTCCGCACCGGAAAGGATGTAAAATCATATGCAGACAGCAATGGAACTTAGAAATAAACTAAAAAGTATTGACCACAGAGGCTATCCCGCTTATAAAGAGCTGCGGGGACAATATGACTTCAAGGACTATGTGCTTTCCATTGACCATGTGCAGGGGGACCCTTTTGCGGCTCCCTCCCGGCTTTCTGTCTGGGTTAAGGCGGAGAAGGCAGGCTTTCCGAAGGAGCTTTTTGATACCCATGCCAAAAGAGTTACTGTGCAGGACCATCTTACCCGGCTTTTTGGCAGAGAGATTGCAGGGGGAAGCTTTCAGGCAAAAGGTTCCGGGAAAAGCGGACTGCTTACCGTGTCAAGATGTGGACAGCAGGTGTTAGAGAGGACGGCTCTTAAGATAAAGGAGGGCAGCATTACCCTGCGGTTCGAGGCCGGCTTTCCGGCTAACGGCAGAACCATTAATGCAAGAGAACTGGAAAAAATGCTTTTTGACATTCTGCCGGAGAGTGTAAGGAAAAGCTTATACTACGCCCAGATTGACCGAAATAAGTTAAAACAGGCGGTGTGCCTTTGCGAGGACCAGCAGTATATCCGGGAAAAGTTAGAAGAACTTTCTTTATGTGCGTTTGTGGCGGATGGTGCGATTCTCCCAAGGGAAAGCGGAATATCGGAAAAACCCATGAAGGGAGCTGTGCCGTTCCGGTCGCCGGATTCTATGAAAATTACTTTAAACCTGCCAAATAAAGGGGCAGTTGTGGGGATGGGGATTCCCAAAGGAATTACGCTTTTCGTGGGAGGCGGATATCACGGAAAATCCACGATTCTGCAGGCCCTTCAAAATGGCGTATATAATCATATTATGGGAGATGGCAGGGAACTTGTAATCACCAACGCCACTGCAGTAAAGCTTCGGGCAGAGGATGGGCGCAGTATTGCAAGTGTGGATATTTCCCCGTTTATTGGCAATCTGCCCAACAAAAAAGATACAACACACTTTTCAACACAGGACGCCAGTGGAAGCACCTCCCAGGCAGCCAATCTGATGGAGGGCGTAGAGGCAGGCAGCAGCCTGTTCCTTATTGATGAAGACACTTCTGCCACTAATTTTATGATTCGGGACCAACTGATGCAGGAAGTGATTTCAGCAGGGGAAGAGCCGATTACCCCTTTTATCTGCCGGGTAAACAGTCTTTACCGTGACCTTGGCATTTCCTCTGTTATTGTGGCAGGCAGCTCCGGGTCATATTTCCATGTGGCTGATACTGTAATACAGATGAAAGAGTATGTGCCTTATGACATTACAAAGAAGGCAAAACAGGCCGCCCAGGGATATCCTGCTATGACAGGAGAGAATGAAAAGTTTCCGGCTTATCTGGACAAAAGATGTCCGCTGCCTGATATGGGGCTGAAAAAGGATGACCGGATTAAAATAAAAACCATGGGAACCAGCGAGCTTTTACTCTCTAAAGACAGTGTGGAACTGCGGTATCTGGAACAGTTAAAGGATCAGGAACAGACAGGGGCTCTGGCATGGATTTTAAAATATACAGAGCTAAAGCTTCTGGATGGAAGAAAGAGTATCAGGCAGATTGGGGAGCTGATTGAAAAGCAGATAGACAAAGACGGGCTGGAAAGCTTATTTGAGAGAGGAGATATATCATCATCTCTTGCAAGGCCCAGAAAACAGGAGATTTTAGCCTGCATTAACCGTTACAGAAAGCTGCATTTTTAGTGAACTTAAACGGAACAGACAACAGAAGGAGTTTAAGGAACTGCCTTAAAACAAGACAGTTCCTTAATTTATTACCAAATTTCTACAAGATTAAGGATTTCAGAGAGTAGATGACGGGAATCGAACCCATTATCAAAGCGCCAAAAATCCAGTAAAATCAATGATTTTAGCATATATATGCCCTGAACCCTTGATTTTACTTAGGTTTTCGGGGGTATAGGAAACTCTGTACACAACTTTTACACAGGTTTTCTCTTAGTGTCTCATATTGCGCCGCTGAAAACAGATTCAAGCCGCCGCATATTTTCAAACGATACATCTTGGTTTATATGTGAATATAAATCAAGCGTATTGTTGGAAGAAAAGAGAAAGATAATATAAACAGCAATTACAGAGGGAGGAAAGTGCAATGGGGTTAAGATATATCATATCCCAAGGGTGAGAAGTTCATAATGGACTTGTGGTCAGATAAAATTGAAATAATGGGTTAGGCATTTTAAGCTATGCCGTGTTGGGCTGGATTCTGCTATGTTGCTTTACGTTGTGCCGAGCTGGTGGAAGTTTTCTGTCAGTGCCAATTGTATCAGGAAATCAAAAATGTTATACTATATGTTACCAGACAGGAGCAGGAGGTGCTTTTATGACAGCATTAAGAGAAAGCGCGATAAAAGAATTGGAAAAAATACCAGAAGATAAAATATATTTTATTTTACAGATTATGCGGGGGGTAAATGGTTTGCACAATGATGGACAATCGGAAAGGAAAGAAGCGTTTGCAAGATTGGAACAGTTACGCAAGAAAGGGACTGTTACGGATTACGATACGGAATTAGCTTCTTATAGGGATGAAAAATATGGTAAGTAGGATCTTGGTTGATACGAATGTATTGCTTGATTACCTTCTTACAAGGGAACCATTTTATGAAGAGGCGAAAGCAGTTGTTCTTACTTGTGTAGAAGGGGAGACAAAAGCCTGTATTGCAGCCCATTCTATTTCAAATATGTTCTTTATATTAAGAAAAGATTATGAGGCAAAGGAAAGGCGGGAATTGCTTAGCGACCTTTGTACAATTTTTGACGTTGAAGGTATAGATAAAAGTAAGCTATTAGCAGGACTTAAGAATGAAGATTTTACAGATTTTGAAGATTGCCTCCAGATGGAATGTGCAAAATCATATGAGGCAGAATATATTGTGACAAGAAATGTTGATGATTATAAGTTGTCAGACGTAAAAGCGATTTTGCCTAAAGACTATTTAGGGCTGTAAAATGTAGCTTTATAAAGGGAAGTACAGGAAGCTCCAACAGAATTAATCTTCTGAGGGCGCTTTCTTTGTGTCCTGATTTATAGAACGGATATCTTCAACGGCTCTTTCCAATGTATCCTGTTGCCAACGCCGCTTAATAATCTGTTGTTGTAACTGGGATATACGTTTAGTGGTGTATCGGTCAAGCCAATTCATAAAAAGGGACGGAATGAAGCGCTCTGGTAACTTTTGTATGATGGAAAATAATATGTCCTCAAGTTTACTGTGTAGGTTCTGGAAAAATTCTTTAGTTTTGTTATGGTCTTTAAGTTCTATGTGTATTTTAATCACTCCATTCTTAATCAGTTTATACCTATATCATATCTTTTAGTTGGAAAATATACAATATCCATGTCGAAAAACCAAGGAATTATTTTCTTAAAATAAGAGAAATTACAGGTTATTTGGATAAGTTTTTTGATAGATTTCATTTGCTGCATCATCTAACTATGTTAATGATAATGGTTATCGTGGATTTATGCTTTTTGCATTCATTCCGATTATCGCAATATTAGGTATAAAGGATAAAATGAGAAAAGAAAATTTTTGAATGGAGAGGGTAATATATTAACAGAATTATTTGAAAATGTTCCTGTTTTACGAGAATTGGCTAGTTGATTGGGGGAAGAAAGGGGAAAACAAAAAGATGATGAAGAAAAATTCAGATGGGATTTGAAAAAATAAAAGAAGCATATGATTATTCTTTTGGAACTAAGGAAATGAAATGGCATGAAGGAATAATAGAAGTTCACGAGAATTTTAAAGAACTTTGTTTAAGAATATGCAGTGGATTTGGAGCAAAGCAATAATTTAGTGTGACCGAATATAACGAAAACAAGCCATTTTTCACACCCATATATGCTAAAAATATTGGAAAATCAGCATTTCCTGATAGGTGCCATACGAGAAACATTGATTTTGCAGTAAACATTATAAAATTTAGAAATCAAGAGTTTTCTAATATTTCTTGAAAAATATTTCCAAAGGAGTATAATAAAACAATTTAACAGTAGTTAGATGGTCGGCATGGGGATAAATAAAAAAGGAGACAAACAAAAAATGTACGATTTCCAGTATATAAACTCTAAACAATTATCCTCTGCAAAAAAAGAACTGATACAAATTATAAATTCTGTACAAGATAATGTCCGAAAGTATTTCACCTTCCAACTTTATTTTGTTGGAAGTGTTAAACGAAATATGGTGACATACGATGTAAAATCAAATAAGGGTTTTGACTTTGATGCTGATATTTATGTGAATGATTGCAAATGCAGATATTCCGAAAAAGAAATCAAAACAAAAATCAGGCTTGCACTCAATAAGGTTGCCTATCGTTATGGATATGGTAATGCTGAAGATTCTACAAGGGTTATTACATTAAAGGTAAAGGACAGGAAAAATTCTATAATATTATATAGCTGTGATATTGCCATAGTAAATGATTATACAGATGATGATGGCGATAAGAGACAGGAATATATCCATTTCAATAAGAAGCAAAAAATTAAGCATTACTTGAGTTATTGTAATAGATGAATAAAAATGTATTATGAAAAAACAAATTACACAAAAGAAAGTAGTTATAATACATATTTTACAAATTTTTTCGTTTTTAAATATGGCAGGTAATTTTTTAATATCAATATGAATATTAAAAATGGAAAGTGTATTTGCTAAAATGCTAATTATTGATTCAATCACGTTAACACCATCTTTGATTTATAATTATAAGCATAGCCTTTAAAATGTCAAATTGCTATATTTTATTCAATGTCAAAGAGTTCATCAAATGTGATTTTAAAGTCAGGGAACATGACAAGTTGTAAATCATCTTTGTTTTGTTCTTTAACAGTTTTATAAAGATAAGGATAAGCGGTATCATCATCTTTCCAATCAAACATATAAATTTCGACCTGTTTTTTGCGCCAGTCAACAAGCCAGTATTCAGAAACGCCCACTTTACAATATATTTGCATTTTCTCATTGCGGTCATATTCTTCAGTGGAATCGGATAGGACTTCCATGACAAAACGGGGAATGCCAGTAAATGATACATTTTTTCTGTCACGCATGTTACAAATGATAGAAGCATCAGGAATAACTACCTTATCATCATTTTCACGCCATTGGTATTGCACTCTATCACCAAATACACGGCATAGGCTATCTTTGATTTGGCTGCTTACCTTAATAATAAAATTATGAATTACCATTGAATGCTCAAGGTAAGTTTTGCTCATATCTTCTATTAGTAAGGTATTCATTGTATTACCTCCGTTTGCTTTACGTTAGTGGATATTTGTATTATACAATGCTTGGGGGTTGGAGGCAAGATTTTTGATGGGTGAAAAATAATCCAGCTAAGGATAGGAAGGCGTTAGAAACCTGTGTTGAATCAGAAGGAGAAAAATAACAATATGAGCAATGTGGCAGATGAAATTTTAAAGACTATCAAATATGCGGTTGACAGAAAAAGCCAGATAATCAGTGAGATCCCGGAATTCAAGGCAAATAAATAAGATAACCAAACATATGTCTGATTACCTTTTAAA
>CAMUHA010000045.1 GCA_947088515.1 uncultured bacterium | reverse complement strand
ATTCATATGAATCACACCTGCCCCTGTGTAGAGCTATCTATTTCCCGATAGCCCCAGTTACTTATCAGGTTCTTTGGCAATTTTTTCTTTTCCTTTAACCATAGCTTTGGAGTGCTCTCTGGCAGTTGCGGTTTTAAAGCTGTCAATCATTTTTTCGATCAATAGTTTTTTTACATAAACATCATAACTAAGCATGGAAATGAAGGAAAATAGCTGCAAAATTTCCTGGTCACTTTCTGGGGCATTTTGAAAAGTCTTTTGGGAAGTAGAAAATTTTTTTATGATGTCATCTTTAAGGGAAACAATTTCATCTGTCTCCAGACTAAACACTTCTTCATAAATGGCGCTTAAATCAAGTTCCTTGCTTGTATGAAAGTATTTCTCTGTGAGAGGATTTAATAAAGTTCTTATATCGCCAATGGATAGAATACCTTTATAATAATAAATAAATATAAGCAGAAGGATATGCTCCTTACTGTATTTTTTCTTAATAGGAGGAGGAAGCAGGTCATTTTTGGCATAATTATTAATCATTGTTTTGGTCAGTATCTTGTCCTCTTCCGGATTTCTGGTAGTGCTTCTTAACCTTTTTTCCATAAATGTTGTTACCTGGTCCATATATAGGTCAATATTAGGGATATCTTCTGCCTGAATATGCTGTATTCGCCCCAGACTTTCAATAATGCTGTTAAGCAAATCTTCTCTGTTAATTGTCATATATACACCTGCCTTATTCTTGTTATGGTATCTATTATATAGTATTTAAAACCACATGACAAGTTTCAATTAATTTTATCAGTTAGATTATTACAATATAAAACTGTGTATTATATGGATGAAATTTTTCTTTGTAACTTAATTATATACAAAAAATATTTTTCATGATACAATTAAAACGTAAATAAAAAGGAGGATTGGGGTTATGAAGCGCAGGTTAGCTATACTAACAGGGGTAATTACATTTATGACAATAATGAACACAGGGGTGACCGCTGCATATGCTGCTCCAGTACAGGCAACAGGCTGTATTGCCTTTATGGATGAAAACGGAGATGGTATTTGTGATATCTGTGGAGCTTGTGCCGGATTTGTAGATGAAAATGGAGATGGCATCTGTGATAACTGGAACACAAATGCAGGAGTAGGCTGTGGATGTGGAGCCGGATTTGTAGATGAAAATGGAGATGGCATCTGCGACAATTGGAGTGCAACTGCAGGAACAGGCTGCGGATATGGTAGAAGAAATGGCTGTGGAAGAGGTAGCAGAGGAAATGGTTGTGGAAGAGGCGGCAGGTGGTAATTAATTTGGCGCTGTCTGTGAAAATATACTTTTAAATAGATAAATAACTTATGTTTACATATGGTTTCAAGCAGGAAAGCTGATAGAAATAGGTTTCCTGCTTTTTTGATGTGCAGGAGGGATGGAAGCTGTCAGACTGTATTTATTCCTTGCGGTGGGGAGAAGGCGGATTTTCCGCATCTGGTTTTATCAAGCAGGCTCACAAAGAGTGACAATTAATGTACGCAGGCAGAAAGAGGAAGATATATCGAAAACAGCATAGGAAAAATTAAAAAAATAATTTTGAATATGTGAAGATAATCTAAAAGCGGACTCGTTATAGATAATGAAAGTAAGAAAGACAGAAAGCGAGGTGGAAAAAATAGATACCATAGTAAATGTGGAAGTCTGTACAGAAAGCAGGCTTGCGGAACTGATTGACAGATATGATAAACTTGTTTTTTCCATCTGTTATAAGCTTACTGGTGATTACTTTACTTCTGAGGATTTAATGCAGGAAACATTTTTGTCTGCTTTCCAAAAATATGATACCTTTGATGGAAGTAATGAAAAGGCATGGATATGCAGAATTGCCACTAATAAAAGCATCGATTATATGCGTAGCGCCAGTCGTCGCAGTGTACCTACAGAAGATGTTTTTTTTGAAATGGAGGTTGAGCAGAGAGGGTCGCCGGAAGAAATATGTTTGGAGGAGGAAATTAAGGAACAGCTGAATAAACGGTGTGACCAGCTAAGACCTCCTTATAATGAGGTGGCAAGAGCATATTATCTGGAAGAGATGAATCCAAAGGAGATTGCCATAAAGCAGAAAAAGAGTGTGAAAACAATTCAAACCCAGATATACCGGGCAAGGGAGATGCTAAAGAAAATGTATGGAAAGGAGGAACCAGCATGAAAAACTACCCAACAGATGAAGAACTGGAACTTTTTATCAGGCAGATGGAAGAACAGGAATTGTACGCGCCAAAGCATATGAAGGAACAAATTCTAAGTCAGGCATTTCCCAATCAATTTAAAGAGGCATTACCCGATTCCGGGAGCGGAGGGCAAACAATTCAATTTCTGGCATATCGTATTAAGATTATAGCAGGAATGGCAGCAGCAGTTTTGATGCTTGTGACATTACCTATGCAGGGAAGAGACTGGCAGGAGCAGGATACAGTGCCAGAACGAAAGCTGCTGGATATTTGGGAACAGGAGATGGAACAGAAAGATACAATGGACATCAATAATATGCTAAATGAGGGAACCCGGAAGGTTAACAGAAAGATGAATGTGTGGCTGGAAGGAGTGAACAATTTGTGGAATCGTAGTTTATTTGAAAAAAAAGATGGAGGTTATATTTATGAAAACTAAGAAGAAGAGCAGATTTTTAACATTTTTCTTTTCCTGTATTCCAGGAGGAGGAGAGATGTATATGGGATTTATGAAAACAGGGATAAGCCTGATGGTCCTGTTTGCACTTACTATCATTATTTCTTCATGGACCAATCAGGGGGCGCTTGCAGCCTTCTGTGTTGTGGAATGGTTTTACAGCTTTTTCTATGCCAATCACCTTGCAAGTCTGGATGACGAAGAGTTTTTCCAGGTGAAGGACACTTACCTTTTTGGTCTGGACAGTATTCCAAGCATAAAAGGACTTGTAGAAAAACATTATAATCTGGTGGCAAGTGTTCTGATTTTTATTGGCGCCTGTTTTTTGTGGAATTCTGTGGCAGACCTTTTGTATGATTTGCTGCCAAATGGATATCGGTTTGTTGCAAGAATTATGTGGAGAATTGGCAATTATGTTCCAAGTCTTTTAATGGGCTTGGCAGTGATTGCTCTGGGAATGAAAATGATTAGCGGTAAAAAGATTGTGGAAGACTCTTTTGAACAACATTCAGCAAAGCAGGAAACTGAAGAAAAGATTTTGGATGTAATATATAAGGATGAAGCAGATCAGGAGGAAAAGTGATGGATAAACAGACGATCAGGATACACAGAGTAGGTTCTGTTACTTTTGGGATGGTACTGATTGTGACAGGAGTGATATTTCTTGTTCATGTATTCCTTCCAGGGCTGGATTACCGGGTTATCTGTCACTTCTGGCCGCTGGTGTTGATTTTATTAGGAATAGAGACGCTTCTTGGCAGCAGACAAAAATCCTTTGAAATAAGAGGTGAAAACGGAAAACTTTTGGAAGAAAACAGGGTAGTATATGATGTGGTAGCTATTATATTAACTATTGCACTTACTTTGTTCTCTATGGTTATGGGTATTTTAGAATGGGAAATCACTCATCATGGGTGGTATATATATTGAAGGCATAACAGGCCAGAGCGTATAAATCTGCTCTGGCCTGTTTAATGGTTTGGAAATGACAAGTTTTTATTTTGTGGCGTTCTCGGCGAATTTTGTGGTAACTAAATCTTCATAGGGGACTCTTTTTGGCAGTTCACCTGCTTCTTCAAGTATATTCTGAAGCAGGGTAAATGCGTCTTCTTCAAAAATTAAGTTGCCCTTCCAGGTATCCTGTTCATAGTAACGTGTGACAATAGTGGTAAGGGTTTCCAGGTCCGTTTCTTCGAATTGGGGATGTATAACCTTGGCAATTTCCTCTGGTGTGTGGCTGGATACAAAGTCCATCCCCTTTTGCAGGGCGTTGGTAAAGGATTGGATTATATCAGGATTTTTATCTATATAGCTTTTTTTAGCGCTGAAAGCAGTATAGGGAACATAACCAGAATCTTTTCCAAGAGAAGCGACCACATAGCCATCTCCTTTGGACTCTAAAGAGGTTGCATGGGGTTCGAATTCAACTGTATAGTATAGTTTACTACACCAATTTTTATAGAAATTTAAACCCTTGGACCTGGTGGGTGTCAGGGTTTATATCTATGCTTTTTATGATACTTTTCCAGAATGTGTTTTTGTGGGCGTTATCCAGTTTCTGGTACAGTTCCTTCCAGTTTCCGCTGAATGTGTTCTTTAGCCGCTGGTAGGTTTCAAGGCTGCGGATTCTGTTATTGTCCTGGTATTGTTTTAATTTTTCAGATAGGGACTCATATTGTGAATCATAATATGCTTCACTAATCCTTCCCTTTTGAAACTGGATATTTAAACGGTCTATTTCCGCCTGTATGCCTGCAGAAGGATTTTTTCTGGACTTTGCTTTTGCGTCTGCCTTCAGCATTGCCATTTCCATTTCAAGCTGTTCTGGTACATGGATAGTCATGTATTCTTCTAAAATGTGCTCCGTAAGGTTTGCACCCCCATGTCTGTTAAATTTATTCCCACAACGGTATTTGATATAAACACTTTCTCCGCCGCATTTCAACTTATGTTTTTTCCTGTATCCAGTGTAATTGTTTCCACATATGGGACACTTAATCAGGGAACTGAATATGTATGGGGGATATTTCCCATGCCGGACTTTGGACTGCGTAATTTCCCTGGCAAGCATAAATTGCTCCAATGAGATATATGGTTCACAGTAGTTATAATTGTCTTTATCTTTTCCTGCATAGGTTTCATTCTTAAAAAGACGGTCTATTTTGTTAGCGGAAGGTGATGCGTCTCCATATTTCTCATTCAGATATGCAATGGTGCTTCGGATGGAGTAGCAGGTAAAATAGTGTTGGTAAGCATCCTCTATGATGTGGGACACCTCTTTGTCTTTAACAAGACGGTTATCTACAACTTTATATCCATAACACGCACATTTGCCGCTGGTCACTTCTCCAATGGAGCGTTTATAGTCAAGTACCGCTTTGATACGTTCGGAAGTCCGGTCGCATTCCGCCTGATTGACGGACAGCATAATATTAATAACCATCTGGCCATTAGCAGTGGAAGAGTCGTAATTCTCATAAATAGTTTTCCAATAGCAGCCATGGGCCTGTAAAATTTCCTCCGTAATGTTATAGTCTTTAATATTGCGGAACCAGCGGTCAAGCTTTGTGACAAGAATCATATCTATTTTATTCTGTTTTACGTCTTCCAGAAGGGAGAGAAGCCCCTTGCGGTATTTCATGGACTTACGGGCGGATATACCTTCATCCGCATAATATCCTACAATATTGTAGTTGTTAGCGTCCGCGTATTCTGTCAGGGCTTTTCGCTGTGCCGGGAGAGAAAGGCCGTTTAAATGCTGTTCTTCTGTGGATACACGGATGTAGATAGCGCATCTTAGTGGTTTAGACATTGCTGTACTTTCCTCCGTTATATTTTATGGCTTTTGGGGGATAAAAATAACAGCCAGCACATTGGCATTTGCAGTTGCTTTTGAAGATGGTTTAAGATTTTACAGGACATCATCTTCGGAGGTATCTGAAAGCTGTTTTGGCTGTCGCTGGGACTGTTTTCATTATAATAATGCAGAAATACAAATGTTTAAATCTTCATAGATACATACAGGAATTTCATCATCAAAGCTGTACTGATGAGTTCCTTTTTCATTTTCAAAGTCATAGGCATTTATAATGCGTGTCCTGGGGTTTACGACCCAATATTCACGAACACCAGCAGAACGGTATTTGAAAAGCTTTATTCCATAGTCAATACGTTCTGTACTTGGTGAGACAATTTCAATAATCCAGTCCGGCGCCCCGTTACACCCTTTGTCGTTCAATTTTTCTTTATCACATATTATGGAAATATCAGGCTCCACATAATTCCTGTCATCTTCATTCAAAAAGACGGCGAAGGGAGCGGGGAATATCTTGCAGTTTCCACCCTTGGAACGAATATAATTTCCGATTGTGATGTTAAGTTCGCTGACAAGCATCTGATGCCTTGTATTTGGCGGTGCCATATCATAAATTTGTCCATCAATCAGTTCTGCCCTCTGTCCATCTGGCAGGGCGTAAATATCTTTAATTGTATAAGTATTTTCCTGTAATAATGCCATGGTTTTTCTCCTTTAAATTTAGTAGCGCAGGGTAGTTTCAAAATACGGTTACAAAAGGGAAGATTGCATCCCATAAAGTGTAGAAGATTAGAGTCCATGCAATGGCGGCCAAGGAAAGAAATATTCCTATTAAAGAAACTTTTCTATTTTCAGGATAGCCGATAAATCCTAATATAAGTCCGGCAATACCGATAATTCCACCTATAATATATATTCCCGTAAAAATACCTATGAGTCCCAGAACAATGGAAATGCCGCCGGCAGCGGGTGAAATTTTTGAGCTTCTCATAACAAAATCCCCCTCTTTTTACTGCTATATTACTTGTAACAGTTGCCGCATGGCGTTTTTCCTTTGGCAATGGCTTCTTCCAATGTTACCATGTATGGCCTATCCATATTGCACCTATCATTCTTGTGATACCTTCTGGCAGTGTCATCAATCCAGACCATTGTGCTGCTTTCATTAACTGGTTGCTACTGTTCTGTATTGCTATAAGTATTAAGGCTATTCTCATTTGTACTCTGACCACCTGTAGCCGGAACTGGATTGCTTGCAACATAGTTTGTGTTAGAATTTCCCTGTTCTACGGGCATGGCGTATAATACAGGATTGCCTGCTGTATTATTGCCAGAGCTGATATTGGAAACGGCGTAATCAGCCTCTGCCGGGGTAAATTTTTCACCATAGTCAGATGTAAGCTGGTCACGTATTGCATCTGCTGACATATTCATTGTGGTTTGATAGTCTTTGGCCTTTTGCAGAGCATTATAATTCCAATCGGTGGTTAGGTTGTCTACAGCATATTGAGCCTCTGAAGCGGTGAATTTTTCACCATAGTCAGAAATCAGCTGGTCATAAATGGCCGCTTTGGACATATACATTGTATCACTGTAGTTTTTTGCCGTTTGCAGTGCATTGAAGTTCCAGTCAGCATTTATATTGTCTATGGCATATTGGGCGGCATCGGGAGTAAGGCGTTCTCCATATTCGGAAATCAGCTGGTCATAAATAGAGGCCTTAGACATATACATTATATTGCTGTAATCATTTGCTTTATTTAGTGCGGACTGATATTCTGGTGATATGTTATTATTTGTTGCTTCCGGCACTGTCTGGACTACAGTATCCTGATAACTGACAGGGATATTACTGTCAGGCGCCATTTCGGATGGCAGATAGCTGTCCTGATAAGAATTTACATTGTCTGAACCATTATCTGCCTGCATTATGGCAGTGTTCTGGGAAGAAATATTTTTGTTTTTCCCAAAGGAATTGTTGTTAAGGTTTGGATAGACAAATATTATAAAGCAGACAAGTGTGGCTGCACATAGACTGATAACTGTAAAAAAAAGTGAAAACATATCAAGTAGTTTTTTCATTTGTAAGTCCCCCATATTTAAGAAATGCTATTTTAATAAAATCCAAAATTAAAAAGTAGTTTTATTATAAATTTAATTGTAGGCAGTCGCCTTAGCTCTATAGTCATACTTTTTTCGTTTATTCATCAAAGATAGAATCCAGCATATTATCGGACAATTGCATACCCGCGTCTACTCTTTCAAATGACCATTTAGCACTGGCATTGTCTAAATAAGGTATCGTCCAGAAAATAGCCACTTCTTTGACAGATGGCTGTTCCATTCCAATTCTTGCTGCAAAATCACTAGAGTACATAGATAACATTTCTTTTGAAGTTGACGCCCTATTTTTCTGGTTCCATGTTAATCTTGCTAAAATTGTGTAATCGCCTTTCTCTTCAGTTCCCAAGTTTTCATTAATTGATATTGATTCAATGCTTGTATATGTATAGTTTTCTGTAATTATTTTGACCACATAATCTTGTAATTTTTTTTGGGCGCTTCCATCTTCATACGTAGGTTCCATAGAAATCAGTGGTGTGGATGTAGGTTTTTGGGTATGTTGCAGTGTGGAAGATTCCTTAAAGGTGGAAGAGGAATTAGACGCTACATTGTTTGTGCCAGACGTTGCCCTATCCATCGTAAGCCCAAATCCAACAAAGCTAATTATCAAAGTTATCGTGGATATTCCGGAAAACATAAAAAGCTTTTTAGTGGGCTTCTTTCGGATTAAATTTATTAAAGCCCATAAAATAAAAACTGGAATGCACAATAAGCTTATGCATATTATAATAAGAAATAGATTATTCATGTAAAATCCCCCTTTTTTGTGTCATGAATCTTTATGTTTATTTAACATCACTCTGAAAAGCAACGGCTTTTCCTAAAATATGAAAATCATTAAGTTCCCCATTTATAAAAATTATATCCTCATAAGCCGGATTTTCTGCTTTAAGGATTACCATGCTTTTGTCAGCATAATAAAAGAATCTTTTTAATGTGGCTTCATTATCGTTATTTACAACAACCGCCGCGATCTCTCCGTTATCTACAATATCTTGTTTTCGAATGAATACAATATCACCATCCAAAATCCTTGCATTTATCATGCTGTCGCCTTTAGCTTTTAGACAAAAATCGGCCTTGATATTTGTTCCTGCCATGATATAACTCTCTCTGTCTTCACTGGCATATATTGGTTTTCCACAGGCGATTTCGCCCAGTAGGGGGAAACGCTTTAGTTCTATGGGATATATGTTAGTTAAATTGTGTTTTTCTTGTGTAATACTTTCTTTCATTTCTACATCAAAACCCATAAGCCACAGAGGGTTAATGCCTAAAATATTTCCAATTTTTCCGCTGCTTATATTAGACGGAGCATGGGAGCCATTAACATATTGACTTATAGATGACTTGCTTACACCAGATTTTTCAGCTAATTCTTGTGGCTTCATATTGGAATTTGACAAGGCAAGTTGCATTCGTTTTGCAGTTAGTTCATTCTTCATATATGCTTTCTCCAATCTTTAAAATTATAGTACACTAATCCTATTAAACTTTCAAGCAAAAAGTTAAAAAATGTTTAACTAATCCATTGACATGAGAGTTAAACGATGTTAAACTTATGGTCAGAAAGGAGGTAGAACATGCCTTACGCATACAATAAATTAAAGGGGAGAATAACAGAAATGTATGGGACGCAAGGAAATTTTGCAAAAAGAGTTGGAATCTCAAAAAATTCAGTGTCAAAAAAATTAACCTGTAAAACGGAATTTTCACAGAAAGATATAATACTATGGTCTTCTCTTTTGAATTTAGATAAGGATGATTATGGAAAATATTTTTTTAGTTAAAAAGTTAAATAGTGTTAAACATTATTCCTGTACAGAATCTTACATAATAATAGGAGATGAGTAAACTTTGAAGGCTGCTAAAGCATGCGCTGAGACATTGGTTTGACCGGAATCCCGCCCCTGTCGGGTAATGCAGGAAGAGGGGAGGTGAAAGCAATAAAAGATAATGGGACAATACTATCCTTTATTTTAGGATGCATTGTGGGCATATGTATCAGGCTGCTAATGCGAAAATATGGGCTATAGCAGATTGATGACAAAATCGGCCAGTATGGTGGTAAGAATGCCAGCAATGAATCCAAGAAAGCGGTTAAACCATATTTCAGAGCGTTCCAGAACATAGAGCGAAGCCCTTTTTCCTTCACGGATACACAGAGGGCGGTTATACCCATCGGCCCAGGTAATGCGGATGCATTCACTGGCCTCAAGGGCAAGCAATGTTTTTAGTTTTTTTGGAGTGGAGCACAGCTTATTAACATCGTTGCCAGAAATAACGCCGGTTTCATCATTGAAACACAGTTTTTCAATTTTATTTAAGCAGAAGCGCATTTTTATTCTCATTATAATGCCAAACATGGTATATCCCTCCATACGGGTATTATACCACAAATTATTTGCGGAAGATAAGAAAGAAGGAAAGATATGGTTGTAAATAAAATTTAAATATGGACCTGATTAATAACCATACAGAAGATTTTATCCGTGATGATGGGTTTAAGGCTCTTACTCATGGCAGGATGATAACAAGCTTTATATTGATGTAAAGAAATCAGAATAAATGCAGTTTGCATACAGAAAGGATGGAAAGGCGATGGCAATAAAAGGCGCAAAAAGCATAGCAGAGTATAAAATCAGACAGTACCTGCTCCAGCAGGAAGTTCCCATGGAATATTTTTCACTCATCATGGATGGGAACAAGGGGATGCTGACAGATGTAAACAACGATATGTTGATTTTGGTATATGACGCGGAAACTAAATCAGTGTATGAAAAATAAAGTAAAACTGTTTTTATTAGAAATTGAAATAAGTACAAACCACGCCCACATAAAATGAAGCATCAGGAAGGAGGTCTGTTTGTGAGGGAAGCTGAAATTGACATGGAAATTACGCCTGAACGTGCAGCCCGAATAAAAGAAACCCTTTTAAGGCTGTACGCAGACCAGATGGGATGGGACTATGACACAATGGAAGTGACTATTAAAAAAATTAACCAGGAACCGGCCTAAGCGGTTCCGTAAAGGGACAAGTATTTTAGGAAAGAAGATGAAAAAAATAAGAAAGCATAAGTTTTTTAAAATAATCACTGTGATTACACTGCTAGCAATATCTGCATTGATTATTTTGAACCTGGCAGGAATCTGTAGTTTTGACTGGCGCTGGATACTGCTCCTGATGGGCGTTGCGGGTATGACGATAACAGCGCTCTGGTTATTTATAAATGTTTTATTTACTCTTGATGTTTGGTGATAAAGCAGTAAGGAAGGTGAAAGAGATACATAAATTTATAATTATGACCATAGTGAAGCTGGGTAAGAAGAACCGGACCGTGAAAGTTGTTGGAGCAAAGACGCTGCCATGTGAAAGAAAGGAGCCTGAAGGGGACAGATTTAGGTCTGAAAATTTGATAGCGTGTTTTACGGCGCAGGGAAAGAAGGTGGGAATTTTGGGAAACAATATATGCCCATACTGTGGGGCGCATCTGGATCCGGGAGAGAAGTGTGACTGTAGGGAAGACGATAAAGCAATTATAACAGTGGGAACAAGTTTGGAAGTAGAATCAGATAGGGGCTAAAAGTAAAAACGCACTACAGCGAAATAAAAAAAATGGAGGGTAAAAAGGATGATTGAAATTAGGATTATGGTTGAAGGATTAAACGGTGTGGCAGAAGCCATCAAAGAACTGGCGGTACATATGCGTGAACAAAAAAGTATGGATACACAACAGTCAGGCACATGGCAGCCGCAGGGGGCGGTGCAAAATCCGGCTCCGGCTTTCGGGGCGCCAGCGCTGCAGGGACAGGCATCCAGTCCGGTCCAAGCTTTTGGATCACCAGCGCCGCAGGGACAGGCATCTGGTCCGGCCTCGGCTTTTGGAACACCCACGTCACAGGGGGCCGTTATGCAGCCATCCGTACCTATAACGGCATCAGCCCAGGAATACACCATAGAACAGTTACAGGTGGCAGCAGCGGGCCTTACCAGCTCCGGGAAGATGCCACAGGTGATGGGGATATTGCAAAACTTTGGCATCCGTGCCATGACTGAACTGCGGAAAGAACAGTACAGTGCCTTTGCAGGGGCCTTAAGGGAGGCAGGTGCAAAAATCTGATGGGGAAAAAGGGAGAAAAGGCACATGCGCTTTTATCAGCTTCCAGCGCGAAAAAATGGATACACTGCACACCTTCAGCAAAGCTTGAAGCCAGCCTTCCGGATAAAGAGTCAGATTATGCAAAAGAAGGTACCTTAGCCCACAGCAT
The DNA here is from genome assembly GCA_947088515.1 of uncultured bacterium. Classification (GTDB taxonomy): domain Bacteria; phylum Bacillota; class Clostridia; order Lachnospirales; family Lachnospiraceae; genus Suilimivivens. The sequence goes on along the minus strand of CAMUHA010000045.1, from coordinate 6,484 downwards.
ATGTGAGCTGAAGCTTTTTCGGCTGTTTACAGATAAAAACATGACAGAGCGCACTTACAAAAGCAGACTGAAAAAGTTGCAGCAGGATGCCCTTTACCAGCCGGAAATGGAAGGGCATACAGATGAATATGTTGATTATGTCTCACAGATAGCGTTTGGTTTTCCGGCAGCCCCGTTCCTGCGAATAGAAGAAACAGTGCATTACGGCAACTGGGCGCCAGAGGGATTTGGAACAGTGGACTGCCTCATTATATATGGAGGTGAACTGCATATCATTGATTTTAAATATGGCAAAGGGATTCCAGTGAAAGCGGAAGGAAATTACCAGCTGGCGCTATACGCTCTGGGAGCCTATCAGGAGTACGGCTTCCTTTTTAATATAGAAACTGTGCATCTCCATATTGTTCAGCCAAGGGCAGCTGGCGGTTCCTCATGGAGCGCCACCCTGAAAGAGCTGTTAACGTGGGGGGAGGCAGTAGTAAAACCTGCAGCAGAAAAGGCGTTCAGGGGGGAAGGGGAATTTTGTCCGGCAGATTATTGTCAGGGGGATAAAGAAAATTACTGCAGGGACGGCTTCTGCAAGGCATACGGAAGGTGTCGTGCAACCGTGGACAGGAATATGTCACTGATGGACGCAGCGTGGGATGACAAAGAGAACAAGAGGAAGGTTCCGCCCTTGCTTTCGTGGGAGGAAGTGGGACAGCTTCTGAAAAAGGCGATGTTTTTAAAAAGCTGGGTGGAAAATCTTGAAAAGATATCCCTTGAAAGAATTGTATCCGGCGGGACAGTGCCCGGATGGAAAATTGTAGAAGGGCGGAGCAGCCGTGCACTGCAGGATCCCGATGTCGTATTCCAAGAGCTGAAAAAGGCAGGGTATGAAGAAGAAGCGCTTTACAACAAAACGCCGATCAGTCTGACAAATCTGGAAAAACTGCTAAATAAAGAAGACAGGAAAAATATTCTTACCCCGCACATTATTAAACCACAGGGGGCGCCTAAGCTTGCGCCGGAAGATGATGCACGGCCGGCAATGGTGATAAAGAAAATATCAGCAGAGGAAGCTTTTGGCGGGGATAATGAATATTTATCATTTAATTAAGAAGGAGGATGACATGGCGATAACAACAGGCAGAGTAAGGGCAAGTTATGTAAATATTTTTCAGCCCAGGGTCCCGGAAAACGGAGGGGAGCCGAAATATTCGGTCACACTTTTAATTCCCAAGACGGATGCAGTGACCTTGAATGCCATATTTGCAGAAATAGAAAAGGCGAAACGGGACGGAATCCAGAAATTTAACGGGGCCATTCCGCCCATGTGTAAAACACCTATTTACGATGGTGATGGGTACCGCCAGAGCGGGGAAGCCTTTGGGGAAGAATGCAGGGGCTGCATGGTCATGACCGCCTCCGCAAAAAACCAGCCTGTAATTGTTGACCTGAATATGCAGAATATTATCAATCCTGCAGATATTTACAGTGGATGCTATATCAGGGCAAACATTAATTTTTTTGCCTATAATACCAATGGCAATAAGGGAATCGGGTGCGGGCTGAATGCAGTACAGAAAATAGAAGACGGGGAGCCGCTGGCTATGCACGTGTCCGCGGAAGAAGCTTTTGGGGGTAGCAATACCTATACAGGGGGATTTATATATGGCACCGGCGTTCCACAGGGAACTGTTTCTTCCGGACAGCCTGCAGCGGGGGCCTTCGGACAGACGGGACAAACACAGGCGTTTTACCAACAGCCAGTTGACCCGATTACAGGCAGGCCGGCACTGGGTGGGGGAGTGATGGGAATAGGGTGAGGACTCTTCATATTGACCTTGAAACATTTTCAGATGTGGATATTGCAAAAGCAGGACTGTACAAATATGTGCGGTCCCCCGCATTTGAAATACTTCTTTTTGCTTACGCATATGATTATGGTCCCGTTCAGGTTATTGACCTGGCGGCGGGAGAACAGGTGCCGGTGCAGGTTATTGAAGACCTGGACAATCCGGGGGTGGTAAAAACAGCCCACAATGCGGCTTTTGAGATAAACTGCCTGGAGAAGTTTTTTAGGACAGAAACATGGCAGTGGTGCTGTACCATGGTGCATGCTTATTATTGTGGGCTGCCCGGAGCGCTGGGGCAGCTTGGAAAGGCGCTTGGGCTGCCAGAGGACAGACAGAAAATGGCAGTGGGAAAACAGCTGATACGTTATTTCTGTGTTCCCTGTACACCCACAAAGACCAATTATGGGAGAAAAAGAAACCTGTGGCATCATGACAGAAAAAAATGGGAACTTTTTAAATCTTACTGTATCCGGGATGTGGAAACAGAGATGGCGATTCACAAAATTTTGGAACGCTATCCTATGCCTGGACAGGAACACGCAGTCTGGGTGCTGGACCAGTATATTAACCAACATGGGGTGCAGATGGACAGTGAGCTAATAGAAGGTGCGCTTTTTATTTCGGAGCAGACAAGAGAAGAGCTTTCCGGCAGGGCAAAAGCCCTTACCGGACTTGAAAACCCTAACAGTGTACAACAGCTGATGCAGTGGGTCCAAGATAATTCAGAGTTAGAGATTGAAAGCCTGGATAAACAGACAGTTGCAGAGGCGCTGGCAAATAAGGATGAAAAACAGCTTGTCAGAGAGGTGCTGAAAATACGGCAGGAACTTGGAAAAACATCCGTAAAAAAATATGAAGCGATGAAAACCTGCATGTGTGCAGACGGGCGGATCCGGGGGCTCCTGCAGTTCTATGGAGCAAGCCGTACAGGAAGGTGGGCAGGCCGGCTGGTACAGGTGCAGAATCTTCCCAAAAACCATATAGGAACCCTGGACGTGGCAAGGAAACTGGTGAAGAAAAGGCAGACAGATGCGCTGAAGCTTATCTATGGAAACGTGCCTGATACCCTTTCCCAGCTGATACGGACGGCATTTGTTCCTGGAAAGGGGAATCGGTTCCTGATAGCAGATTTTTCTGCAATAGAAGCTAGGGTGCTTTCATGGATGGCCGGGGAAAAATGGCGGCTTGACGTATTCCGTACCCATGGGAAAATTTATGAAGCCTCTGCTGCTGCCATGTTCGGAGTGGATATCAATCGAATAAAAAAAGGGAACCCGGAGTATGAGCTTCGTGGAAAGGGAAAACTTGCGGAGCTTGCGCTGGGGTATCAGGGCGGGAAAGGATCCCTGGTATCACTGGGGGCGTTAAGAATGGGCCTTACGGAGGAAGAACTTCCAGACATTGTGAAACGGTGGAGGGGAAGCAACCAGAGAATTGTAGATTTCTGGTATGCGGTGGAAAGCCATGCGCTGGAAACCGTGCGGTATGGGGTAGCCAGTCATCTGCCCTGCGGAATTACTTTTGACCGGGACCCTGATTACCTTATCATCCGTCTGCCGGGAGGAAGAGAGCTGTATTATTATAAACCGGAAGTGCGTAGGAATGCTCTTGGCCGGGATGCCGTGCACTTTCAGGGAGCGGATCAGAAAACCAAAAGGTGGGGGTATGTGTCCACCTACGGGGGGAAACTTACGGAAAATATTGTGCAAGCAGTTGCCAGGGACATTTTAGCTGGTGCAATGATGAACCTGCACCTGGCAGGGTACAGGATTAACTTTCATATTCATGACGAAGTAATACTGGAGGTGCCGAAAAATTCAGGAAAAAGCCTTGCAGAGGCAGTCTCCCTGCTGTGCAGGCCTCCTGCATGGGCGCCGGATCTGCCGTTGGACGCCGCAGGGTTTGAGGCAGAATACTATATGAAGGACTAAGCGGAAGGGACGGGAAAACAGTGAAATATGACAGACCGATTAAAATAACCACTGGAACCAGCAGGAAGGCAACCATATGGACGGGACAGGAAATGTACTGGTCCGACTTTATACTGAAAATATCCCGTCCGGTAAGGACACAGGAAACATTTGACGTATATAAGTCCCTGCCAAAACCGGAGCAGGATAAGCTGAAGGACATAGGTGGATTTGTAGGGGGAAGCCTCAAAGGAATGCGCCGTAGGAATGAAAACGCAGGGGAGCGGTGGCTGATTACGTTGGATGCGGATAATATAGAGCCGGGAGGTGCCCAAAAAGTGCTTAATATCCTGTCTGGGCTTGGGTGCGCTTATGCCGTATACTCTACCAGAAAACATGAAGGGGCGGCACCAAGACTCCGTATTATTATTCCCCTGGACGAACCGTGCAGCCCGGATGAATATGAGCCAGTAGCGCGAAAGCTGGCAGGCTTTATTGGTATGGGAATCTTTGATCCCACAACTTTTGAACCAGTCAGACTTATGTACTGGCCGGGCTGCAGTGCGGACAGTGAATTTGTTTTTCTATATGAAGACAAGCCGTTCTTGTCAAAGGATGGAATGCTGGGTCTGTATACGGACTGGAAAAATATAAGGGAATGGCCGGAAGTGCCGGGGGCAGCCAGAATACGGGACAGGTCAGCAAAAAAGCAGGGGGATCCGCTGGAAAAGAAAGGAATTGTAGGCGCTTTCTGCAGAAATTTTTCTATAGAAGAAGCAATGGAACAGTTCCTGCCAGGTGTTTACGCAAACACGGATGATTCTGCCCGTTTTACTTATACGGAGGGTAGTACTGTGGGCGGTGCTGTGCTGTATGAAAATGGCAGGTTCCTTTACAGCCACCATGCAACGGACCCCTGTTCTGGAAAACTGGTCAATGCCTTTGACATGGTACGGCTGCATAAGTTTGGGGATGAGGATGACGAGGCAAAGCCGGATACGCCAGTGGGAAATCTGCCCTCTTTTAAATCCATGTGTCAGTTTGCGGCCGAAATACCGGCGGTGTCTGATATGATGGCGAAAGAAAGATATGAGAATGCCCTAAGCGGATTTTCAGGTGCAGAAACAGTTCAGACGGACCAGTCCTGGGTGTTGAAGCTCCAGACGAACAGGCAGACGGGAAGTTTTCTAAACACAATTCAGAACGTGCAGTTGGTGCTTGGAAATGACCCAAGGCTGACAGGAAGGATATACCATGACGAAATGTCAGGACGGGCGGTGGTATGTGCGCCACTACCATGGGAGCCACAGGTATATCCCTATGCGGAAAGGCAGTGGACAGATGGGGATGATGCCGGATTGCGTAATTATATGGAGCTGGTATACCAAATCACGGGTAAGGACCGTATTGCAGATGGGTTTGCGGTGTTTGCCATGAGCCATAGGGTACATAAGCTTAGGGACTATCTTCTCTCTATAGTATGGGATGGTTCCCCAAGGGTGGATACACTTCTTGCTGATTATTTTGGAGCTGAGGATACACCGTATACAAGGGAGGCCATAAGGAAGACTCTTGTGGGAGCAGTAGCGCGAATATTCAACCCAGGAATAAAATTTGATACCATGCTTATTCTTGCCGGACGACAGGGGATAGGGAAAAGCACCTTTTTTCGGTACCTTGGGATGGACTGGTATTCAGATTCATTGTGTACCTTTGAAGGAAAGGAAGCGGCAGAACTGCTTCAAGGATACTGGTTGATAGAGGCCGGGGAGCTAACCGGGTTTACAAGGTCTGAAATGAATTCCGTAAAACAGTTTTTAAGTAAATGTGATGACATATACAGGGCGGCTTATGGGAAACGGACAGAAAAATATATGCGACAGTGCATTATTGTAGGAACCACAAATGAGACAGAATTTTTGAAGGACTATACGGGAAACCGCAGGTTTTGGCCGGTGGACTTGGGGCTACATCCTCACAAAAAAAATATTTGGCAAGACCTGCCGGGAGAGGTGCCACAGATATGGGCAGAGGCCGTGGCAATGTATATGATAGGGGAGCCACTAAAATTGTCGGATATGTCTGAAAGGATTGCAGAGGGCGTTCAGGATGAGCACCGGGAGGCGTCCTATTCTGAAGGAGCGATTATAGAGTTTTTGGAAAGGAAAGTCCCCAGGGACTGGTACGGACGGAGCCAGTATGAACGCAGGAGCTGGTTGGAATCAGAGTTTGAGCGGAAGCAGGATGACGGGGACCAGCTGATGCGCAGGGACAGGGTATGCGCGTGGGAGATATGGAATGAGTGTTTTAAGATGCCAGGATATAGCAGGATGAAAAAATCAGATTCAAGAGAAATCAATGGAATCCTTGAGAAACTTCCGGGATGGGAAAGGCAGAAAGGGGCTATGCGTTTTGGTGGGGAATATGGGATGCAGAGAGGCTTCCGAAGGTCAACAAGTAGCGGGTAAACATTCTCCCACTAAAGAGTTGTTAGCAGACAGGTGTCAACAAGTAAACAAAGAAAAACATTCATGTGTTAACGCCGGATGCCTTATAAATACGGGGGATGAAGGCATCTGTATACATATCAACATTCTCTCTTATAGAGATAATAATACAAGGGTAATAAGGGGTATATATACCCTTGTACCCCTTATACAGGGTATATATAGGGATTTTTGCAGGATGTTAGTGGGAAAGCAGGGAGGCAGGGAATGAAAGAAAGTGAACTGGAAA
>CAMUHA010000044.1 GCA_947088515.1 uncultured bacterium | reverse complement strand
GACCCTCTGCTTGTAAGGCAGATGCTCTCCCAGCTGAGCTAAGATCCCATTTCTTTCAGTCATTTCATTTCCCCTGACCACTTTGCTATTATACTATTTTTCTACTATACTTGTCAATATTTTTTTTAAATTTTTTTATTTTTTTGTGCAAGCCACTGTTTTATTATAAACTGCCAGTTCATCCCATCCTGCAAAATGCGGAGAATTGTTACCTTAGCATCATCTTCATCTATAATATAAAAAATCAGATATGCACGATATGGTTTTATATAAATATCATATCCTTTATGTTGAAAACCAGTCAAATCCTGGGCTGCAGGCTGCATCTTTATTCTGCTTGCAGCCTCTTTCATTTTCCGCATAAAGTCCTCGCCCATCTCCCGGTACTTAAAATACTCCAGAATGTCCTCTTTAATTTTTCTGATATCATTTCTGCCACTGTAAGTATACTCTATTTCATATTTCCTTTGCTGCATATGTCACCTATACTATATTGCATCAATTTCTTCCCACAATTCTTCTTCGGATATCACTCTGCCGCGCTTTTGGTCATCAATTGCCCCATCCAGCTCCAGCAATAAAGCCTCCATTGCATCTTCTAATACATATGACGATTCCTGACCTTCCAAACCATGCACTGCATCCATAAAAAGTCATCCTTTCTAAATGAATCTGTTTTGTCTGCTATAGTATACCACTTTTTATAACCGGACGCCATCATTTTATTTTCATCCAGCCATCCCTACCCTTCTGTCTTCATGACATATATCTGACAGGGATTTTTTTCTCCCCACAGCGCAGTCAAAACTTCAAACTCCCCAAACCCCAGACTCTGATAAAACTTATTGGTCTTATCATAATCCTCATAGCAGCCCATCTTTACAGTCTTAACCTGTAAAAATGAATATCCTTTCCTGGCCGCGTACTTTTTCGCTGCCCAAACCAGCTCCCTTCCAACCCCCTGACGGTGATATTCCTTTAAAACTCCCATAACCATAAGCTCTGCTGTTTCTTTTCCTGTCTCCTTCAGGCAAAGAAAACCAATAGGACGTTCTGCACAGAAAGCGGCAAAAAATATCTGCTGTGTACTTTCTCCTATATATGCTTCCCGTGCTTCTATAATTCCAAACCACTCAGTTAACGCTTCCAGTATCCCTCTTGCTATACCTGCTTTTTCCAAAGGGTCGGTCAACTGTTTTACCATCCATTTGGGTTGGTCCAATGTCTCGTATTCCTTTTTTAAAACAGAATACCAGCTCTCATCACATATCCCCTGATTATTTACACCGCCCTCTCTCCATGTTCCTTCGTAAGTCATTCCACATTTCCGCATGACTCTGCCCGAATTTGGATTTCGGGGGTCATGGCAGGCATTTACGCTTCGCATTCCCACTTCCTCAAAAAAGAAAGTTATCACTGCCTGCAGCGCTTCTGTTGTAATTCCCTGCCTCCACCATTTTCGGCCAATACAATATCCTATGGTAGCCGACTGTGTCCCCGCATCTGTTTTCACTGCAGAAATGCTTCCAATCGGTTCTCCAATCGCCTTCCATTCAATCGCCCACTGATAATTTTCCAGATTTTTATACTCTTCAATCCAGCTTTCCACCACCATCTTTGAAATTCCCGGATTTTCATGGGCTGGCCAGGTCAGAAATCTGGTCACTTCCGGATCTGACGCCCAATTATGGAACATTGGGTGCGCATCTTCCTTTCTAAATGGCCGGAGAATCAGACGTTTTGTTTCAATTATTTTTGTACCTATATGCTTCATATTCTTTCTCTCATCTTTCCATTACATTTTCTCCCTTTTCGAAAAGCGCCTCCCACCTTCAATAGCTACATTAATCCGAAAGGAAAAAGTTAAAGCCATACTCTAAAACCCTATACACAGAGATAACGGAAATGCCATAATTAACCAAATTATAAAAACAAGCACATTCCCGCATTATTGGTCTGTTTTGTTTAGTATAACATGAAATATAAAAATTCTCTATGGTAATTTACGTCTATGTCGAATGTCCCCACTATATGTCCAAAAGGTTAGATATAAAGTTTTGCAGTGGTTCCTTATAATATTTTGTTTCCGCATTCATGACAGACAGTATGGCAAACGCAAAGGATATGGCTGTCAAAATAACAGGAAACACCAGATTTCCCGCCAATGAAAAAATCACCAATATTGGCCTGGGTCAGCAAAATCAAAAAGAAACGATAATGACTGCTTTTGATAACTTTATTGTCATTCCTACAAAAAGTTCAGGGGAGTCAATGACTTGCATAAGTCATTGCCCCATGTTTTGAGCGTGTTTGAAAAATACTCTGGAGCTGTCTGTTTGATGTGCCCCTTTTTTCATATAGCTATTTATTTCCTTTTGCACCAGCGGTACTGATACGGCGCCATAAAAGCAGACTGCATATTTATGGTTTCGCCTGTAAAAATATCTTCATATTCCGCTTCCAGCGTAGGTAAGCAGACTGTCTGATTGTATTCGGAAAAGTTTGACAGGCAGACAAGTTCATCCTCATCCTTTACTCTTCTGATGGCAAAAACTGCCGTCCGGCAGGTATCCCAGGTCGTCACCACTGTTCCCACTTCAAAACAGGGATTACTTCGCCGCAGCTCTTCCAACTGCCTCAGCCCGTCCCATATTCCATACTGCACAGTCCATTCCTTTGACCTAAGCTCTGCGTTTTCCCAGTTAAAAGGGCTTCTGTGCAGGTACCGGCTGTCTGGCGCAGTATCTGGGTTTTCCTTATAACTGTAGTCATTGACCTGTCCAATTTCATCACCAGATGAAAGCATTACAAATCCTTCCAGACTCATACAGGCCGCATGCATCAAAAGCACCCTCTGGATGCCCCATTTTACCTGCTCCTGGTCTCCTTCGTATCCGCCCTTTTCCACACCACACAGACTTGCTGTCGTTCCGCAGCTTCTTGCATCTCTTGTAATTGGGTCATAATTATACAGCTCTCCTCTTGCAAAACTGCCCGGAAATACTCCTTCAAAAAAGTGATACAGATACTCCTTGTGCATCAGGGGGTCTATCATCAGCTTTTTCTCCTGCTCTTCGTCAAGTCCCCAGCCAATATCGTCATGACAGCGTAAATAATTTACAAAATAACAATTATCCGGCAGACTGTGAATCACATCCATTTGATGTTTCAAAAGCCGCGCGTCCCGGCTTGCTAACGCTCCCCACAAGTTCACCATACTGGAAACTCCATAAAGTATATGGCACTCTGGTTTTTCAGGCGTTCCGAAATAAGCGGGAAGCTCTTTGGGAGCCATAACCACTTCTCCCTTTAAAATTACTGCCGGGCATACAATTTCCAGAATCATGCGCACCATACGTACAATGGTATGTACCTGGGGCAGATTTCTGCAATTGGTTCCAAGCTCTTTCCAAATGTACGGAACAGCGTCTATCCGCAATACTTCCACTCCCATATTGGCAAGGAATAAAATATTAGCTGCCATTTCATTGAAAACCACAGGATTCCTATAATTCAAATCCCACTGATAAGGGTAAAAAGTAGTTAAAACATGTTTTTTCATCTCTTCACACCAGGTGAAATTCCCCGGCGCAGTGGTGGGAAATACCTGCGGCATGGTTTTTTCAAATTCTGACGGTATATCGTATGTATCATAACACTGATAACGGTCTATATATTCCTGCTCCCCTGCCTTTGCCCGCATCGCCCACTCATGGGTATCCGCTGTATGGTTCATTACAAGGTCAAGGCAAAGGCTGATGCCTCTTTTGCGCATTTCTTTCGTAAGAGCTTCCAGGTCCTGGTTTGTTCCGATTTCGGGATCCACCATTCTGAAGTCCTCCACCGCATAACCGCCATCATTTAATGGATGCGGCATCTTCAGAAGAGGCATGAGATGCAGATAAGTAATTTTCTGTTCTGACAAATAATCCAATTTCTTTATAAGGCCTTTAAGTCCCCCTGCAAACAGCTTTGGATACATGGTCATTCCAAGCATATTGCCGCCTCTGTACCAGGTTGGATTTTTTTCTCTTTCCTCATCCAGCGCTTTTAACTGGGCCGAACGTTTTTTTTCATAATCCTGCATATCATCCAGCAGCTTTTTATAGCTGTCTTCATCATGGTAAAGCTCCATGTAAAGCTCCTTCAGCTCCTGTTCATGTCTCTTAAACCTTTGGTTGTATTTGTCCCTGCTCATTTTCTCCTCCTATATTTTTATTTTCTTCTTTTTTATAATCATACTCTGCCGTTTCTACAGGCATATTCTGCTGTCTTAACGAATATTCCGCTATCCGTTTTATAATATAATAAAGTGTGGCAAACAACGGCACTCCCACAATCATTCCCATAAATCCCATCAATTTTCCAAACAGCAGCATCGCCACTGTCACATAAAGCGCTGACAGCCCTGTAGAATTTCCAAGAATACGCGGCCCAATAATATTTCCATCTACCTGCTGCAATATCACAATAAAGACCAAAAACGCAACACATTTGGCCGGGGAAACCAGCAATATCAAAAATGCACTGGGAACGGCTCCTATAAATGGGCCAAACATAGGAATAATATTGGTTACTCCCACAATAACGCTTACCAGAAGCGCATAAGGCATGTTCATAACCTTCAGACATACAAAGCATATAATGCCTACAATCAAAGAATCCAACAGCTTTCCTGATATAAAACCGCCGAAAATCTGATTGACCTGATGTGCTGTCTCCATTACAATACGGTTAAAACGCTGATTTTTACTGGCTGCAAAAAACAGCTTCCGAACCTGCGCCAGATACCGTTCCCGGTCCAGCAAAAGATATATCGTAACAATCACCGACACTACCAGATTTACCAGCGCAGACCCGATTGAAATCACACTGCCTGCGACCGTGGATACTGTGGCAAACAGATTGGTCTTTATCCATGTCATCAGAGAAGTTTCAACAGAAGAAATCATCTGCATTACTGTATATGCCGCCTCATTATCCGCCGTGAGGTAATTGTTCAGCCGCTCAAGCTGAACCTCCAAAAGTCTGGGCAAATCCACTATCAAACCTTTAACGCTCTCTACAAGCTGGGGCAGAACAAGTGCACAGAAAAAAGATAGTATGCCAAACGCAAACACTATGGATAGCAATACCGAAATCAGCCTTGCCATTGAAGCGCGGAGTTTTGTTTTGCAACACAGTCTTTCCAGAAACTTTGTAACCGGACAAAGCAGATATGCCAGTACAATTCCTGCCATTACCGGCTGGAGGGACGATGTAATAATCTTAAAAAACGCTTTTACCTCCTGATATCTTAATAAGAAAAAATAAAAAGCAACAACAGCGCTTAAGCTTATAAAAACTGCCAGGCCAAACTTTACAAAAAAATTTTTTTCCGGTTTCATACACCATTCCTCCCCTTTCCATCCGTTTGTGAAAGTCCATCTTCCACACCATGTCTGCCACAGATATCATTAAGACAGCATTTGTCACAATAAGGCTTTGTTCTTGCTGTGCAGACTTCTCTTCCGTGATATACAAGCCTGTGGCAAAAATCACTTCCCTCTTTGGGCGGTATCAGCTTCCAAAGCGCCATTTCTACCTTCTTAGGCTCCCTTATTCCCTCCACAAGCCCCATACGGTTAACTAAACGGATACAGTGGGTATCTGTGACAATTGCCGGCTTTCCAAATACATCTCCCATAATCAAATTTGCACTTTTCCTCCCTACCCCTGGAAGTTTCAGTAATTTATCAAAATCGTCCGGCACACTGCCTTTATATTCATCCTTAAGGATTTTCATGCAGGCGCTGATATCTCTTGCTTTGCTGTGTCCTAATCCACAAGGCTTAACAATTTTTTCAATTTCCTCCACTGGCGCACTTGCAAGGGCTTCTATACTAGGAAATTTAGCATACAGGTCTTCTACTACCACATTCACCCTCGCATCTGTACACTGTGCCGCAAGCCGCACACTTACAAGCAGCTTCCAGGCCTGATTATAATCAAGGGTACATCCTGCATCCGGATATTCTTTTTTTAGCCTTTCAATAATTTCAATCGCCAGTTTTTCTTTTGTCATTTTAACCCCCATACTGCCTTTAGCGGCTTAAATAGAAACCAAAAACAACAGGCAGGACCGTTCTGGCTGTTATCACCATGACCAATCCTGCCCATTTGATTAATTTGTGTTGGATTCCCCACTATACAGGAATTTCTGCAAAACACGCAGCAACTCCTTAATGTCAAGAGGTTTCGCCACATGTGCATTCATGCCACAATCAAGGCAGTACTGCACATCATCGGCAAACGCATCAGCGGTCATTGCAATAATCGGCAGGTCTTTATCCTTACGTCCAAGGGCCCTGATTGTTTTTGTTGCCTCATAACCATTCATTACCGGCATTCGGATATCCATAAGTATTACATCATAATAACCTGGTTTGGAATTTTCAAACATATCCACGCATATTTTTCCATTTTCCGCATGGTCCAGTTCAAATCCATACTCTGAAAGCACTTCACTTGCAATTTCCCAGTTCAGGTCAATATCTTCTGCCAAAAGTATTTTCTTTCCGGTAAAGTCCACATTATTGCTTTCTTTTTCTGTTGTTCCCGATGTGCCGTCCGCATACTGACGCAAACGGCCGTACAAGGTTGACTTAAACAGCGGCTTGGAAATAAATCCTTCAATCTCTGTCCCAATTATCTCATTTTCAATGTCACTCCAGTCATATGCAGAGATCAAAAATACCGGTATCTTCTCCCCCACTCTTGCCCGGATTTCCCGAAGGGTTTGCAGGCCGTCCATATTCGGCATTTTCCAGTCAATAAGCACAAAATGGTAGTCATCATTATTTTTATGTCTTTCTTCAATCATTTCAACTGCTCTTGCACCGTCCAGGGTCCATTCCGCACAGACGCCCAATTCGTTAAGACTGGCTACTGCGCTTTGGCAAAGCAGCTCATTGTCATCCACCACTAATATATGCCACGCTGGAAGTTTCATTTCATCTACTTTTTCTGCCTTCTTAAAATCAAGGGTAACATGAAATTTACTTCCCTTATGTAGTTCACTTTTTAATTCAATGGTGCCTTCCATAAGGTCTACAATCTTTTTCGTAATGGATGTTCCAAGACCAGTTCCCACAATCCCTTTCACACGCTCGGAATCTTCTCTGGTAAAGGTCTCCCAGATTTTTCTCTGGAATTCTTCCGTCATTCCAATACCGTTATCTTCAACTGTAAAATGTGTGCGGATAAATTCCTGCCCTTTGGGCGAAGCTTCCTGGTAAACATGTACATCTATTCTGCCATTCTCCGGTGTGAATTTAACTGCATTGGATAACAGATTAAGAAGCACCTGATTTAAGCGGACGCCGTCGCAGTAAACTTCCTCTGACATTATATTTTGGATAAATATATCAAAATACTGGCTTCTTGCTTTTACCTGTGGCTGCATAATGTTTACCACATCATCCATTGTCTCCCGCAGAGAAAGCAGTCCTAAGTTAAGAGTCATTTTCCCACTTTCGATTTTAGACATATCCAGCACATCATTTATCAGCCCAAGCAAATGTTTGCTGGAAAGCAGCACTTTTTTGAGACAATCCTCCACCCGGTCCGGTTCCTTCATATTCCTAAGGGCAATTTCAGACATTCCGATAATCGCATTCATCGGCGTCCGGATATCATGACTCATACTGGACAGGAACTCACTTTTGGCCCTGTTTGCATGCTCTGCCTCCTCCTTTGCAAGTTTAAGCTCCTGCATCTGCTGCCTTGCAAGTCTGAAGTATAAAACAAACACCATCGTCATCACAGCAAGAATAATCATGGAAGAGCCAACCATAATCGCTGCCCGTGTCTTGTCCAATCTGCTGATTGCAGTATCCAGCATGCTATTGCTCATAACAGTTATCAGATACCATGAAGTATTTTCTGAAATGGGTGAGCAGTATAACTGCCTTTTTTCCCCATCAACCATCACAAAAGAAGAGAAAATATCACCTGCTTCCATTGCGGCCTGCAATTCCTCACAGTACTTATCTGCAGTCATTCCCTTAGGCATCTGGTAAACTTCCCTGATACGTTCAAAATAGCTGTTTCTATAAGCCCCTGCATTTCTGATAACGAAATTACCATTTTTGTCTATTATATGGGAGTATACCTGTCCATCCTCATCCTCGTTTTCTTCCAGAAAAAGGGCGGAATTTAAGTATTCCATACTGACGCCTACCACAAGGGCACAGCTTTTTCTTCCATCTGCTAATGGATAATATGCCTCCGCCCCTAATAAAAGCACTTTCTGGTTATCCTTATCAATCCCCTGTTCTACCATGCTTCCATTTTGCTCAAGGGAAAACATAATATCATCACTGCTGACCAGATTTACTTCATTGCCATAAATTTGTTCCAGACCGCCTTCTTCTGTAAAAAAGCCTATATAGGTGAAATTTCTATATATTGCATTTTGCTTTAATTTATCCAAAAGCTCTTCCCCAAATTCTGCCGTATCTGCAGGAACTGCCCTGGTTATCCCCTCTACCTGTTCCAGCCGCAGGCTGATGATAGAGGCAAATTTTTGCTGCAGCTGCACATTCATCTCCGCCATATAAATTTCACCGACTTCATTAATTGATTCTTGTGTCTTTTTGGACATAAAAAACGTCAGCACAAAGAAAACAACGATACTAATTGAAATCACACCGACAAAACTGCTCCACAAAAACTTTCTTGTCTGATTAACCATCTTTCGATTTCCTTTCAAAGAATAAAACACTTCAAAGCACTTATTTTTATTCTAATAAAAATCCTCCCTGTTTGTCAATGGTATTTATCAGCTTTACAGATGTTACTTTCTACTATATACTTATAAAAGACTAAAAGACAAAGTATTGTTAAAAGAAACAAAAGGAATAACCATTATGATTATTATTAATTTTGTGTACAACCTGCTATGGGGAGACCTCTTTACTATCTCTTTGCCTGGCGGAAGCCGTCTTTCACTTTCCCTGCTGGTGCTTGTTTTAATACCTTCAGGAATTTATTTTACTCTGCGCACCAGGTTTCTGCCCTTCCGGCTTTTTCCCGAAATGTTGAAAATTACCGCCGAAAAAAAGAATCCTTCCCAAAAGGGAACTATATCCGGTGTCCAGGCGCTTATTATCTCCACTGCTACGCGGGTAGGGATGGGAAATCTTGTAGGTGTGGTTGCTGCTATTTCTGCAGGCGGTCCAGGCGCTGTTTTCTGGATGTGGATCACTGCCCTGCTTGGCTCTTCCACTGCTTTTGTGGAGGCTACCCTTGCACAAATTTATAAAGAAAAAGACCCTCTTTACGGTGGTTTCCGCGGAGGGCCTGCTTACTATATCCATCATTTGTTCATAAAAAAGGACAGCAGGCGCAAACATTCTGTCATTGCCGTGCTGTTTGCCATATCTGGCTTAATCTGCTGGTGCGGCATCAGCCAGGTTATTGGCAATTCTGTTTCCTCTGCCTTTACCAACGCCTTCCAGATTCCTCCTATATATACCACAATTGTTCTGGTTCTTGTTTCAGCTGTTATTGTTCTGCGCAAAAACGCCACTGTAAAAGTCCTGGATGTTGTGGTTCCCATTATGGCAGGCTTTTACTTTTTGATTACTATATATATTATTCTGAAAAATGCAGGGCAGCTCCCTTCTGTTTTTCAACAGATATTTTCAGAAGCCTTTGGACTGCGTCAGGCAGCTGCCGGCGGTTTTGGCGCCGTTATCATGAATGGGGCTAAAAGAGGGCTTTTTTCCAATGAGGCCGGCTCCGGCTCCGCTCCTTGTGCCGCCGCCGCTGCTGACATCAACCATCCTGCAAAAGAAGGGCTTTTACAGGCCTTTGGCGTATTTATTGACACCATTGTCATATGCAGCTGTTCTGCAATGATTATGCTGCTAACCCCTGCAGGCCTTACAGAGGGTCTTCTTGGCATGGACCTTCTGCAGTCTGCCATGCACTATCATATGGGAACCTTCGGCGTGGTATTTATTGCACTTATTTTGTGGCTGTTTAGTTTTTCCACATTTATCGGAATTTTATTTTACGCCAGGTCAAATGTAGCCTATCTGTTTGGTGATAACTGGCTGTCCCAGACCCTTTATAAACTGCTGGCGCTTGTCATGCTTTTTGTAGGCGGACTTGCCGCATATACTTTTGTGTGGGATTTAGGAGATATTGGCATTGGCCTGATGACCATTTTCAATATAGCAGCGTTGATTCCGCTGTCACGCCAGGCAGTAAAATCATTGAAAGAATATGAAAGCTGGAAAAAATAACAGTTTTTCCAGGCGCAGATTACTGCCTGCGCCTGGATATTACTTCTCTGATGCCAGATAATATATGGCCTCATATGGCTTAAGCTGAAAGATAAATCCCCCTTCTTTTTCTGTTAATTCCTTTATCTCCTGGTCTTTATTTCCTCCATAAATCGTGTTTTCAGAAGAAATAAGCAGTTTCAGCTTTTTTACCCCTGAAATGGAAACCTGATAGTCCTTCTGTTCTTTGTCCGAAAAATTAAACAACGCCACAAGACGCTCCTTACTGCTAAACCTCTCAAAGGCATAAATACATTTTTCCTCCTGATGGCAGTCCAGCCATTTAAAACCGTCTGTATCATAATCCTTTTCCCAAAGGGCTGAATGTTCCATATAAATATGATTTAAATCTTTAATAAAGTGATGAAATGACTGGTGTACCGGAAAATCCAGCAGATTCCAGTCCTGCTCCCTTTTCTCATCCCACTCCCTCAGCTGTCCAATTTCATTTCCCATAAAGTTAAGCTTTTTACCAGTATGGGCATACATATACATGTAAAACCCCCGTGCCTGGTGGAACTTATTCTCATATTCCCCATTCATCTTCTGCATAATTGTTGCCTTTCCGTGCACAACTTCATCATGGGAAAGGGGAAGCAGAAACTTGTCATCATAAAAATACATCATGGAAAAAGTAAGCTTATGGTAATTATCACTACGATAGCAGGGCGATGTCCTAAAGTAATTCAGCGTATCATTCATCCACCCCATATCCCACTTATAGTCAAACCCCAAGCCTCCCTCTGAAACAGCCTTTGTCACACCTCCATAAGCCGTTGAATCCTCCGCCGCTAAAATAGCGGAAGGATGGCGTTGCTTTAATCCCAGATTCATATCTTTAAAAAAAGACACTCCGTTAAAGTTTACGCCCCGTTCCGGCGCCCCCTGCCAGTAAATGGCACGACTGACGGCATCCATGCGCAGACCATCCATATGAAACTCGCTTAGCCAGTAATCCGCAGCCGACTGCAAGAAGCTTCTGACCTCTCCCCGCGAATGCATAAAGTTACAGCTCCCCCACTCACTGACTCCCACCGCAGTATGGGGATATTCATATAAAGCGCTTCCATCATAATGGGCCAGCCCGTAGCCATCTACCGCAAAATGCACTGGCACAAAATCCATAATCACACCTATATTACTTTGATGGCAGGCATCCACAAAAGCCTTCAACTGATTGTTCGTCCCATACCGTGAAGTCGGACTGAAAAACCCCGTACTCTGATACCCCCAGGACTCGTCACAGGGATATTCATTCAAGGGCATAATTTCCAGATAATTATATCCATTTTCTACTAAATAGGGGATTAGAAGCTCTGCCATCTCCTCATATGTATACCAGTCATCTGGTTTATCAGACGGTTTCCTGAAAGAGCCAAAATGTACCTCATAAATATTCAACGGCTTATCCCGGCAGTCGCTGCGCTGCTGCATCCACTCATCATCCCGGAACTGATATTCCCTTCCCCGTACCAAAGACGCAAAACCTGGTCTTAACTCCATACCAAATCCATAAGGGTCACAATGTTCCATGCAATTGCCATTCCTGTCATAAATCCGGTATTTATACATCATCCCGGAAGCTGCTTCCTCCACATAACGCTCCCAGAAGTTTCCATCATATACCTTTGCCATCTCATACTCCTGCCAGTTGTTAAATTCCCCAATCAGCGAAATCCGGGACGCACCCGGCGCAAAAGTTCGGAAGACCACACCTGTTTCTGTTACATGCGCGCCAAGATACTCATACGCGTCAAAAATTTTTCCAGTGTAAAAACCATAAAAGTCCATATCCCTGTTCCTCCTGATACTTATCACAAAAGCATTAAAAAAATCAGATACTCTTTATAATAGACAGCAGTCGTTTATTTTGTTACAATTATCTTACTTTTACAAACAGGCAGTGTCCACCGACAATTTTTCAAATTAGGTGGAAAAACAACTTTTACCTCAAATTGTCGTTTGGGGAGCATATTGGAAGTTATACTCTAATGGAGGTAATCAATGGATATCAGAATAGAAAAAACGGAAAAAGCTATTAAAAATGCTTTTATTGAACTTCGGGCAAAAAAATCTCTGGAAAAAATTACAGTTAAGGAACTATGTCAGCTTGCACACATTAATAAATCCACCTTCTATTCCCATTATGCCGACATTTACGCCTTGTCAGACGCACTGGAAGCAGAAACAGTGTTTTCCATATTAAACAGCATTTCCCAGGCGCAGGAATATTCCCCGGAAACTCTTGATATTTTTACCAGAGAACTATGCCTTGCTTTTGCATCTCATATTTCTTTGATAAACATTATATTTTCAGGTAAAGAGCAAAGCCGTCTTGCCATCCATCTGGAAACAGAGCTGAAAAAGTTAATACTTCAAAAATACCCTGAATACAAAAACAATATTGAAAAAAGCATTCTCCTGTCCTACTGCGTCCATGGCGCTTACCATGCTTATTTAAACAACCAGTCAGCCGATTCCGGTACACTGACCCGTGTAATTGAAAATATCGTAAAAACCTTACGTCCTCTGTATTAAAACATATCCTGTTTTTAAATATTTTTATTGTCATAAAAATATCAATATGATATGATTACACCGTATTGTATCTCATGAGAGAATAATAACAGGAGGAAATGTTCCATGAAAAATGAAAGAACCTATGAACTTGTGCTGACAGCGCTGTTTACCGCTATTATTATCATAATGGCCTTCACTCCTTTGGGGTATATTCCATTGGTTGTCATTAATGCCACCATTATACATATCCCGGTTATCCTGGGAGCGCTATTTCTTGGACCAAAGAAAGGTGCATTTTTAGGATTTGTATTTGGGTTCACAAGTTTTATCAACAACACCTTTAAGGCTGCCACTCCATCAGCATTTGTCTTTTCACCGGTTCTTGCCGCAAATGTAGTTGGCGTCTCCGGCATTTTTAAAAGCCTTTATATCTGCTTTATACCCAGAATTTTAGCTGGCATCATCCCATACTTTGTATATCTGCTAATCCGGAAGCTTTTGCGGAGCGGACAAAAGGCATTGCGTATTGTGGTAAATGCTGTAATCTCTCTTATCTTGTCTGTATCCCTGAACGCATTTTTAAACCGTCTGCTGGCAGATAAGACAAATGCTTCTGCCGCTGTGGGACTTTTAGCTGGAGCAGGAGCAGGTATCCTATTGTTTATTCTTCTGACCATTTTAGGGCAGAAAAAAACATCTGCAAATATTTCCCTGTCTTACGCAGGACTTGCAGGGGCTTTTACCAACACCCTGTTTGTTATGAGCGGCATTTTCATTTTATACAAAGACGCCTATGCAAACGCTCTTGGCATAGCAGGTGAAGCGGTATTTGACACAATTATGGGCATTATAACCTTTAATGGCATAGTAGAGGCGGTAGTAGCTGCCATCATCACTTCCGGCGTAGGACTTGCCCTCACAAAAGTAAAACCTATCAAGGAAATTTAACTTATAAATCCATCTCTGCCCAATAATGTCCAAAAGATTTAAGGACAACAAAGCATACATAACAGGTTTGACTGTTATGGCATTTGAGGGAACGGAGCTTAATAAAGGAGAGATAAATATGATTTTAGCCGTTGATATCGGGAACACAAATATTGTAATCGGATGTATTGAACAGGAAAAAATTTATTTTGTGGAAAGAGTTTCTACTAATATTTCAAGCACAGAGCTGGAATATGTGGTGGAATTTAAGACTCTTCTGGATTTATACCAAATCCCGGTAAAGGAAATCACAGGCTGCATCATTGCATCTGTGGTTCCCCCCCTTAACAATATCGTAAAATCCGCACTGGAAAAACTGCTTCGCATCACCCCTCTTTTAGTTGGGCCTGGCGTAAAAACAGGGTTGAATATACTCATGGATAATCCTGGGCAGGTTGGTTCTGACCTGATTGTCAATGCAGTGGCCGGCCTTAAATATTATGGCGCCCCCATTATATTAATTGATATGGGAACGGCCACTACCATCAGTGTGGTGGATGAAAACAAAAACTACATTGGCGGCATGATTCTGCCTGGCGTCCGGGTATCCTTAGAGTCACTTGTCAACCGCACCTCGCAGCTTCCAAGAATCAGCCTGGAAGCTCCCAAAAAAATTATTGGGAAAAACACAATTGACTGTATGAAAAGCGGTATTGTTATGGGCCAGGCTTCCTGCATGGATGGTATGATTGAACGCATCTGGGAAGAACTGGGCTGCCAGGCAACTGTAGTGGCCACTGGCGGACTCGCAGGCAGCATTGTACCATACTGCAAGAAAAAAATTATCTGTGACAATGAACTGACCTTAAAAGGATTAGGTATTATTTATAGAAAAAATATGGAGTAAACCAGGAGGCAAAACGTATGCTTAATCAAAAACATATCATACTTGGCATAACAGGAAGCATTGCCGCTTATAAAATTGCCTCCCTTGCCAGCATGTTAAAAAAACAGGGCGCCGATATTACTGTCATTATGACACAAAATGCCACAAACTTTATCAATCCGATTACCTTTGAAACGCTGACCGGAAATAAATGTCTGCTGGACACCTTTGACCGGAATTTTCAATTTAATGTTGAGCATGTTTCTCTGGCAAAGCAGACAGATGTGGTTATGGTCGCCCCTGCTTCTGCAAACGTAATTGCCAAAGCTGCCCACGGTCTGGCAGATGATATGCTAACCACCACCCTTCTTGCCTGCCAGTGTCCCAAAATTATAGCTCCTGCCATGAATACACGAATGTTTCAAAACCCAATTGTGCAGGATAATATGAAAACACTGCAGCAATACGGCTGGGAAGTTATCACTCCCGCCACCGGATACCTTGCATGCGGCGATACTGGAGAAGGCAAAATGCCTGAACCTGAACTTTTAATGGAATACATTGTTAAAGCGCTGTGTTCCAAAGATATGATAAATGTTAATGTGCTGGTAACTGCTGGCCCTACAAGGGAAAAAATTGATCCTGTAAGGTTTATCAGTAATCATTCTACTGGCAAAATGGGCTATGCCATCGCAAGAGCCGCAATGCTCCGCGGGGCAAATGTAACACTTGTTACCGGGAAGACAGACCTTACGCCGCCTGTTGGGGTAAAAACCATAGAAATCACCTCTGCCGCAGATATGGCACAGGCAGTAAAATCCTGCTCTGACCATCAGGATATCATTATTAAAGCGGCTGCTGTGGCAGATTACCGCCCTAAATACACCGCCGAGGAAAAGTTGAAAAAAACAGATGATGAATTAAATATAGAACTGGAACGCACAGAAGATATTTTAAGTTTTCTGGGGAAGAACAAACGGGAAGGACAGTTCTTGTGTGGTTTTTCTATGGAAACAGAAAACATGATAGAAAATTCCCTTCGAAAACTGGAAAAAAAGAACCTGGATTTAATTGCTGCAAATAACTTAAAACAAAAGGGCGCCGGTTTTGGCGCTGACACTAATATTATCACTTTATTGTCAAGAGATGAAACCATAGAGCTTCCTATTATGAGCAAAGAAGAGGCCGCAGATAAACTTCTTGACTATATCATGGAACACAGATAAAGCATATATAATTGAACCATAAATAAAAAAGGTATCTTTTCAGATACCTTTTTTATTTATGGTTTCTATGGGAAGTTCTGCTATTTCCTTTGCCTGCTCCATTGCTTCTTCCCTCATTTTCTCCGCCATTTCCTCTGTCTTTTCTGCCGCCTTATCCAGAATTTTTGACAAAATCCCTTTCTCTCCTTCACCCCCAAGAGCTTCGTCTATCAGCTCTTCTTGCTTCTCTTCCGGAGTCTTCGGTCTGGTTTTTTCTGCAGCTTTGGCAATCTGCTCTCCCTGCTCCAATGCTTCATCCAGTATATGAAACATTTGCTCATTGTTATAAGAAGCTTTTATCGCAGCAATTTCGTCCTCATAAGTATGATACATTTCCAGTTTATGGGCAATTTCATCAAGAGAGTCGCATTTCAAAGATTTCAGATTTTCTTTTTGTTTTTCTAAAAATGCAGTCTGACGCTCTGCCTTCTGCCTCCTCTGGACCTTTTCTTTTGTAGATTTTAAAGTGGTATTCTGGCCTGAAAGCTGGTTTATGGCAAGCATACTCTTAGCGCTGCCTCCTGCAAATGTATTAAATGAAAATATGCTCATAAATATTCCTCCTTATATAAAGACCTGTTTATCCATCATCCAAGCGCATTTGAGAATGGTTTCCATTCATCAAATTCCATCCTCCCACTACAATCAGCGGGTTTCATATGTTATCGTAAAAATATACTATAAACTTTACCTAAATGTCCTAAACAGATTCAATAAAGTAACCAAATAAAGTAAATGATAAATTTTTAAACATCTTTCTTATTCGTAAAAATTATACACTGATGCCAATAAAAATACCTGCTGTAATTTTAATACAGCAGGTATTTTTCCATTACTTTTTAGTTTCCAGCAATTTTTAGATTAAAGATTCATACAGTTTTGTGATATCTTCCACGCTTGTTTCTTTGGGATTTCCAGGCCTGCAGGCATCATCATAAGCAGACTGTGCAAGGAATGGGATATCCTCTCTCTTTACAATTTCTTTTAAATCTGCAGGGATTCCCACATCTTCTGACAGCTTTTTCACAGCGCCAACTGCCGCTTTCCTGTATTCTTCCTGACTCATAGAGTCAACGCCTTCCACACCCATTGCTCTTGCAATTTCACGGTATTTTTCTCCGGTTGCTTCTGCATTATATTCCATAACCGTAGGAAGGATAATGGCATTGGCAATTCCATGAGGTGTGTCATACAAAGCGCCAAGAGGATGTGCCATGGAGTGTACAATACCAAGGCCTACGTTTGAAAAGCCCATCCCCGCCACATATTGACCAAGCGCCATATCTGTTCTTCCCTCTGGCGTATTGTCAACCGCACCTCTTAAAGAACGGGAAATAATTTCAATTGCTTTCAGATGGAACATATCAGATAGCTCCCAGGCGCCTGCCGTAATATAACCTTCTATGGCATGCGTCAGTGCGTCCATTCCTGTCGCCGCTGTTAATCCTTTAGGCATCGTTGCCATCATCTCAGGGTCTACAAACGCAACTACTGGAATATCTTTCGGGTCTACACAGACCATTTTACGGTTCTTTTCTGCATCTGTGATGACATAGTTAATCGTTACTTCTGCTGCTGTACCTGCGGTAGTAGGCACTGCAAAAATCGGCACTGACTTGTTTTGGGTAGGGGCAACGCCCTCCAGGCTTACCACATCCTCAAATTCCGGGTTTTTGATAATAATCCCAATTGCCTTGGCAGTATCCATGGAAGAACCGCCGCCAATTGCTACAAGATAATCCGCACCAGATTTCTTAAATGCTTCCACACCTGTCTGTACATTTTCAATTGTTGGATTGGGTTTAATATTGGAATACAGTTCATAAGCAAGTCCAGCCTCATCCAAAACATCAAGAACCTTTTTGGTTACTCCAAACTTTACAAGGTCAGGGTCCGAGCATACAAAAGCTTTTGAAAACCCCCTTCCCTTTGCCTCTGCTGCAATCTCCTTTACTGCTCCTGCCCCATGATAAGAAGTTTCATTCAGCACAAATCTGTTGGCCATAACACATTTCTCCTTTTCTCTTTTTCATTTCTTCTATTATAATATAGAATGTCTATTTTTTATATAGAAACTTTTCCGGCAATGCACAATAAATTCTCCTCTTCTGATGTTTATAAAATATTTTAAAAGGCTTAACATGCGGCGGTTCCGTTTTTATGGCCTGCAGCATTGATTTCCAATACACATCTTCAAATAATATCAAGCGTTATATTTATATTTGGATTTCTTTGCCTTTACAAAGGACAAGTAATTCGTATCTATTTTTGCATTATCCATAGTCTTTGCGCCAAATCCCAGTTTGGCGAGTTGATTATATCATACATTTATACACAATCATACAACTTTTACATAAAATAATCAGCTAAAATTGGTGTATGAGTTTCCACTATTTTTATTTCTTTCAATTCTTCTTTTGAGAAAAATTTAAGTTCAGTTGACTCTTCACTGCATTTTAAATCGGGCATTTTTTTTAGCGTAGTTGTATATAAAGCCATGATAGATCTAATGACATTACCATCTGGGTATGCAATAATGATAGAGGGATCATCATATAATTTACAAAATTTAATATCTTCATCAGATAATATAATTCCTGTTTCTTCAAGAGTTTCTCTCTTCACACATTCCAATAAAGTTTCATTGAGAAATAATCCACCACCAATAAAGGCCCATCTGTCACTGTCCTTTCGTAACTCAAGTAATACCTTGCCATTATATTTAATTAGGATGGTCGAACCTATATGATTTGGTTTGTTTGGTACAGGTG
>CAMUHA010000043.1 GCA_947088515.1 uncultured bacterium | reverse complement strand
GCATATCTGAAACATTTCTTTATATCGTTTGTAGCCCCTTGTACACTGATGTTTACTTTTGAAGAGAAAACATTTTTTTCGGCGGCACTGATATACGAGATATATTCCCTGGATACTTCATACAATTTTAATTCGTTCATTGGTTTTTCATCTCTGATAATATCATTGAATAAAAAGCGTATCCCACCATCATCTTATCCCAGAGCAATTTAAGTATAGGGATAACGGTGAGAATTTCAAGACACATGATTTTCACAATCTGGACATAATTGCAACATTTTTTTCCAGTAAACTCGTTAATAGCAAAGGACAAAAATCTGCTGTATGCAAAATAAAGTACGGCGGCACAAGGCCCGGAAGTATAGAATAATTGTGGCCTGCAGATATGGACACAACAAAAAGGAATGGGCAAAAGCAAAACAGGAGGGGCAAAGTGGCAGGGTTACGGCATGAGTTGAAGCATGAAATCAGTATTGGGGATGCAATGGCGCTAAGGTGTCGGCTGAAAGCAGTGGCAAAGCTGGATTTTCACGCGGCAGGAGGAAGCTATGAAATCAGGAGTCTGTATTTTGATAATCTGTGGGATATGGCGCTCCGGGAAAAGCTGGATGGAATTAACAGGAGGGAGAAGTTCAGGGTTCGATATTATAATAGGGACACTTCTCTGATTCATCTGGAAAAAAAGATAAAATGCAATAATCTTACAGGGAAAGAGAGCGCCGAACTTACCGCACTGGAAACACAGCTTATCATTGATGGGGATTATGACTGGATGGGTCGGGATGACAGACCGCTGGTTGTCCAGCTGTACAATAAAATCAGAACACAGGGGCTTTTGCCAAAAACCATAGTGGAGTATACCAGAGAGCCCTTTGTATATGGTCCAGGAAATGTGCGGGTGACGCTGGACTACAATATCCGTACAGGGATAGGCGGCACAGATTTTCTGAATCCTGACTGTATAACAGTTCCAGCCGGGAATACGCCTGTGATTCTTGAGGTAAAGTGGGACGCATATCTTCCTGACATTATCCGGGATGCAGTACAAGTGCCATTTTGCCGGGCAAACGCTTACTCTAAGTATGCAGTCAGCCGGATTTATGGATAATTTCTGTTGAAATTTTATGGAAGATGCAGTAGAACAGCAGATTTTGTTTGCATTTTGCAGGCGTTGGATGGATGTTTTAGAAGAAAAGGAGATGGATGATGACATTTAATGACATTTTTAAATCAGGTTTTTTGGAGAATATTGGCAGTGTCAGTGTTTTTGATATGGCTTTGGCATTATTTCTTGCGTTTGGGCTGGGAGTTTTTATTTTTTATGTATATAAAAAGACATTTTCCGGCGTTATGTATTCTTCCAGCTTTGGGGTGACGCTGATAGCCCTTACAATGATTACGACAGTAGTGATTCTTGCAGTGACTTCTAATGTGGTTCTGTCCCTTGGCATGGTGGGCGCTTTATCTATTGTGCGGTTCCGGACAGCAATTAAAGAGCCGCTGGATATTGCCTTTTTATTCTGGTCCATTGCAGCGGGCATTGTG
The DNA here is from genome assembly GCA_947088515.1 of uncultured bacterium. Classification (GTDB taxonomy): domain Bacteria; phylum Bacillota; class Clostridia; order Lachnospirales; family Lachnospiraceae; genus Suilimivivens. The sequence continues at coordinate 17,766 of CAMUHA010000043.1, read as the reverse complement.
CTGGCAGCAGGTCTGGTCCTGCTTGCTATTGTGGGAAGTCTTGCGATTGGAGTTGTTCTTCTAATCTTTGTCAATAGAAAACCTTATCTGAATCCTTATATCGTGGTTATAAAGTGTGAAAATCATGAAAGTGAACAGCGGGCGGTGGACCTTTTAAAAAGCAGGACGCAGCGCTGTGTGATAAAGAGCAAAATGGCACAGAAGGAAAATACAGAGCTTAATATAGAGGTGCGGATGAAAGAAGACAACACAGATTTTATCAACACACTGGCACAGATGGAAGGAATATCAAGCGCCGTACTGGTCAGCTATAGCGGTGAATACATGGGGTAATAAAGAATTCAGATGCCCAGAGCGTTTACGGACGCAGGAGTTAAGAGTCCGGAAATGGCTCTGTGAAGGAGGCATCGGAGTGACGGATACGGAACTAAAAACAGTAGGAGTCAAGCAGATGCCCAGAGCATTTACGGACGCAGGAGTTAAGCGTCCGGAAATGGCTCTGTGAAGGAGGCATCGGAGTGACGGATACGGAACTATATATAGGAGGCTTGCAATGTCTACACATAAAAATATAGATAAAATCTGCTGTGTGATTCTTGCGCTGACCATATTTTTAACGCTTGTTTTTGTAAATGTGGGAAAGCAGGGAGTCTTGCCGGCAATGGCCGGGGCAAGCTACGGGTCAATGCTTTTTGACGCCTCCAAGGTGCATTCCATTGATATTGTGATGGAGGACTGGGACAGCTTTCTTGAAACCTGCGAGAATGAGGAATATGCGCCATGTTCAGTAATAATTGACAATGAAACGTTTAAAAATGTGGGAATCCGTGCCAAGGGAAACACATCCTTAAGTTCTGTTGCCGCTTATGGAAACAACCGCTACAGCTTTAAGGTTGAGTTTGACTGTTACGAGAATGGAAACACATATCATGGGCTGGATAAACTAAGCCTGAACAATATTATACAGGACAATACTTACATGAAAGACTATCTTTCGTACCAGATGATGGGAGATTTTGGCGTTGCAGCGCCTCTTTGCAGCTACGTTTATATTACTGTAAATGGGCAGGATTGGGGACTGTATCTGGCAGTGGAGGGTGTGGAAGAAAGTTTTCTTGCACGGAATTATGGAAGGGATTATGGAAATCTTTATAAACCGGACAGCATGGACATGGGCGGCGGACGTGGAAACGGCATGGGATTTGAACAAAAAGATATAGAAGAATTTTTGGAGAATAAAGACCCGAATGGGAGCGGAATGGAAATGGGCGGACCGCCGGAATTTTATAAGGAAGGCAGCCTGGAAGAAAAACCAGACAGCATGAAAGGATTTGAGGAAGGGTTCCCAGGCAGAGGACAACAGGGGGAAGCTTTCAACCCCGGCAGGATGCCAGGGAAAGAGGGCGGACCTGATTTTGGCAAACCTGGGGGAGGCCCTATGGGCAGTGATGATGTGGCGCTGATTTATTCGGATGATGAATATGACAGTTACCGGAATATTTTTGATAATGCCAAAACCAATATTACAAAGGCAGATAAAAACCGCCTGATTGCTTCCCTAAAGACATTGGGACAGGGGGAAAACATAGAGAGCGTTGTGGATGTGGATGCGGTAATACGTTATTTTGTGGTGCATAACTTTGTCTGCAATTTTGACAGCTATACAGGCTCTATGATGCACAATTATTATTTATATGAAAAAGAAGGGATTCTTTCCATGATACCCTGGGATTATAATTTAGCTTTTGGAGGTTTTGAGGACCAGAAGGATGCGGAAAGCATGGTAAATTATCCCATTGACTCTCCGGTGTCTGCAGGAGAACTTGCGTCAAGACCAATGATTGACTGGATTTTCAGCGATGAAGCGTATACAGAAATGTATCATCAGTATTTTCAGGAGTTTATTGACAATTATTTTGCCAGCGGGTATTTTGAAGAAATGATATCTTCTGTCAGGGAAATGATTGGACCATATGTGGAAAAAGACCCCACCAAATTCTGCACCTATGAAGCCTTTGAGACAGGGATAGACACTCTGGAAAAATTCTGTCTGCTGCGGGCTGAGAGCATTGCCGGGCAGCTGGAAGGCACAATTCCCTCTACATCAGAGGAGCAGGCAAAGGATAAGACGGCTTTTGTGGACGCTTCCGAAATTTTACTTTCTCAAATGGGGAGTATGGGGCGTGGAATGATGGGGCCAAAAAGAGGCGGTTAACTGCTTTGTGGATTGACATTTTCCCTATATAGACCAAAAGTCACGGTTGTATCCATCACCTTTTTGTGTTAAAATATTAACAATTAAGAAGTAAGTGGGGTGAAGGTATGGCACAATTAAATAAGGGGCTGGTTTACACTGACGAGAAGTGTACCGGATGTAACAGGTGTATTTCAGTTTGCCCGGTTATTCAGGCAAACAGGGCAGTTACAGAAAATAATAAAAACAAAGTACTGGTGGATGGAGAGGCGTGTGTGCAGTGCGGAGCCTGTATGGATGTATGCCACCATAAGGCAAGATGTTACATGGATGATACGGACCGGTTTTTTGATGACTTGAAAAAGGGAGAAAAGATCAGCCTTTTGGTTGCGCCTGCCTTTATAGCCAATTATCCAGGACAGTATAAACAGGTTTTGGGATACCTTAAAAGCCTGGGAGTGCGTCATATCATAAGTGTCAGCTTTGGCGCGGATATTACTACCTGGGGGTACCTGAATTATATTACGGAGCATCACTTCCAGGGAGGAATTTCCCAGCCCTGTCCGGCCATTGTGGACTACATAGAAAAGTATATACCGGAGCTGGTTTCTAAGCTTGTGCCGGTTCACAGCCCCTTAATGTGCGGAGCGATTTATGTTAAAAAATATATGAACCTTGCGGACAAGCTTGCATTTATCAGCCCCTGCATTGCCAAGAAATCTGAGATAGAACGGCCCCAAAACAAGGGATATATTTCTTATAATGTAACCTTTGACCATCTGATGCAGAAACTCAAAGGAGTGAATCTGTCCGGTTATAATGCTGCTGATGAGATTGAATACGGGCTTGGCAGTCTGTATCCCCAGCCGGGAGGACTTCGGGAAAATGTAGAGCATTTTCTTGGAAAAGAGGTTATGGTACGGCAGATAGAAGGGGAAGCCCATGCTTATAAATTTTTAAACGCGTATGCGGAACGGGTAAAGAGAGGAAAACCCCTTCCCTTTATGGTGGATGCCCTGAACTGTGGAGGCGGCTGTATTTATGGAACGGCCACAGACCCGGCCAATGAGTATAATGAGGATATTCTTTTTGAAATACATAAACAACGGACTGCCCAGCGAAAGGGAAAAAAGAAAAATCCCTGGGACCGGAGTGTTAATTATGCCATGCGGCTGAAACGGTTTAACGAGCAGTTTAAAGACCTGAAGCTGGAAGATTTTATTTGTACATACACCGTAAAGGATAACAGAGTAAAGCCGGTTTCAGGCAGCAGAATTGATGAAGTGTTCCGTTCCATGGATAAAAAGAGCGAAGAAGAAAAAAATATCAACTGTGGAGCCTGCGGTTATAGCACATGCCGGGAAATGGCAGAGGCAATTGCCGGAGGATATAATAAGGTGGAAAATTGTATCCATTATGTAAAAAAACAGCTGGAAATTGAAAAAGAATCTATAAAAGAAATGACAAAACAGCTTCGCGAAAGACAGGAGACTAAGGAAATAAAGTATCAGGAAATCCTTACGGAATTTGAACAGATACAAATCGCCATAAGCGAACTGGCAAAGGGCAATCAGGAATGTGCGAAGGATTCCACAGAGATGGCGGGCGCGGTAGCGGGTATGGCGGACTTTAGCAATCTGCTAAAGGAGTCAGTGGAGAATGTGACAGGTTCGGTGCAGGGGTATGATGAAATCAACGAAGATATCGTAAAGATTTCCAACCAGACAGGTATGCTTGCGCTCAATGCAGGGATTGAGGCCGCACGGACCGGGGATGCAGGCAGAGGGTTTATTGTAATTGCCAACCAGATACGTAATTTATCGGAACAGACCAAGGGAACAATTGCAGACGGCAAAAGGCAGAGCGACAGCATTATTCCTGCGATGGAAGAGCTGAATAAAGAGACAGAGCGATTCCTTGAAAACGTGGAAAATATCAATGACAGGATTACCAATTTAGCAGCAGGCAGTGAGGAAATTGCGGCCAAGGCGGGAGAAATAGAAGTTCTGGTGGACAGGATACTTGCACAGATGGAGGAAGTAATAAAAGAATAAAACTATTTTTATGATGCGGCGCCCTTATCTATTCCGGCGCCGCATCTTTTTTCAAACACGCCCTAAAGTCTTTACAAAAATATCCGATACATTTAGTGAAGTGAAATGCAGATATTAATATATGGATATAATAATGAGGAAAATCCACGGAAGGAGGAATCCCGATGCGTATAGAGGCTTATTCACAGGTACAAAAGGTTTATGAGGCAAAGAAAGCAGTAAAGGCACAGACGAGAGGAAATGCAGGCGCTTCTGATAAACTTCTGATATCAGGTATCGGCAGAGACATTCAGGTTGCAAAGCAGGCATTGGCAGGCACAGGTGACATCAGGGAGGATGTGACCGCTTCCATCAAATCAAGGGTTCAGTCCGGGACATATGATGTAAGCACAGAAAGCTTTGCTGATAAATTATTACAAAAATTTGAAGAAATGAGGTAATCCCAGTGGCAAGTTTAATGGAAAACCTGATAGAAGTACTAGACTTAGAAAGCCAGGAATACGAAAACTTGCTGGGATTATCAATGGAGAAAACGCCGGTTATCGTATCCGGCGATTTGGATCAATTAGCAAAAATCACGGATGAAGAACAAATCGTTGTCGGTAAAATCAACCGTCTGGAACAAAAAAGACAGGAAGTATTTAAAGATGTCGCCAACGTAATCAACAAGGATGTTAACACGCTGATGATCACCGACCTGGTAGATATGTTAAGCGCCAGGCCGCAGGAGCAGCAGAAACTGGCCAAAGTGCATGATGAGCTTGGAACGGTCGTCCGGAAAGTAATGAAGGTAAACGAGCAGAACCGGCTTCTGATACAAAATGCACTGGAAATGGTAGAGTTTGATATGAATGTGCTGCAGTCCATGAAAACAGCTCCTGAGACAGCAAATTACAACAAAGGGGCATACACCGCCGGAACCTCCATGAGAGTGGACGCAGGCGGGTTTGATGCGAAACAGTAATCCTTGGAAAGATTGAGGTGACATTATGTCTTTATTTGGTAGTTTATATTTGGGTGTCAGTGGTCTTCAGACCAGCCAGAACGCATTGAATACCACGGCACATAACATGTCTAACATTGACACTATCGGCTATACCAGACAGCAGGTACAGCAGGGGACGCGTGTATACAATACACTGTCCACAAGCGCGGCTGCCAATGCGTATTTACAGACCGGACTTGGCGTCAGCTATATTCAGGTCAAGCATATCAGAGATTATTTCCTTGACAAAAATTACCGCCGGGAGGCAGGCAGAAGTGCATTTTATGGAGTGTCTTCAACCGCTCTTGAAGAAGTACAGGACCTTTACCAGGAGCTGGAGGGCAAATCTTTTTCAAAATCAATTGAAAATCTCTGGACTGCAGTGCAGGAGCTTGCAAAAGACCCTGGCGGTGCGGTAAACCAGGGGGTTTTTGTACAGCGCTGTAATGAGTTTTTAACCCGTGGCCAGGCAATATATGCAGGACTCTGTGATTATCAGGATAATTTGAATTACCAGATTAAACAGCAGGTAGACACCATGAACGCTTATGGAAAGCGTATTATGGAGCTGAATCAGGAAATCATGAAAATAGAGGGCGGCGGCATTGAGAAGGCCAATGACTTAAGGGATGAAAGAGACCTTCTGGTAGATGAATTGGCATCAATGGCATCGTTGGAGTTAAAAACGGATGTAAACGGCAATTATCTGATTTACCTGGAAGGTACAGATTTTGTCAAAGCCCAGTCTTTCAATAAGATTGGACTGGATGCAGATGTAAAGACCGGTTTCTTTACCCCATACTGGGAGCAGCTTGAAAAACGTGATGCAGACGGAAACTTAAATCAGGGCGCAAAGCTTTACAAGATGAACCAGATTATCTCCACTGACAGAAATACGGACATTGGCTCCTTAAAATCCATGCTTTATGCAAGAGGGGACAAAAGAGCCACCTATGAAGACCTTGCACTGGAGCAGCCTACCCATCCGGGACCAAATGCTACCCAGGATGAACTGGATGAGTATAATGCCAAATTGCAGGAGTACAACACCAAAGAGCATTATAATAAGGTGGTTTCCCAGTCTGTCATTATGCACCAGCAGGCGCAGTTTGACCAATTGATACATGGAATCGTGGTGGCAATTAATAAGGTGTTTGAAGATGCGGCAAACAACGCCACAGCGCTTGACCCCAATTCAACATATATGAGAGACCCGGCTACAGGGAACCCTTATACCATATTTAACACACAGACAGGGGATACCAAACCGGAAGCGTTTACAGTTGAGAATCTTATAATTAATGGAAAAATTAAGGAAGCGCCCACGCTTCTTGGCTTTAAGAAGGACGATGGCAAGGTTGACCAGGAAACAGCAGATGCGCTTAAAAAGATTTTTGAGGATGAAAGTCTTCAGTTAAATCCCAAAGTAAAAACGAAAACAACTTTTATAGATTATTACAGTGACCTGGTATCCCAGGTGGCTAACAGCGGTTCAGTCATGAGGACTATCAGCGAAAATCAGGAGATGACTGTAGATAATATAGCAGCGGCAAGAGAACAGATTATAGGTGTATCTTCAGACGAAGAACTCAGCAATATGATTATGTTCCAGAATGCTTATAATGCGTCCAGCCGTTACATTAATGTAATCAGTGAACTGATGGAACATGTTATCAATACATTGGGAAGATAAGAAAGGACTGAAAACAGATGCCGTCACAATTTTTTGGATTATATATTGCGGGTTCGGGGCTCCGTGCTTCCAATGCCGCTTTAAATACAACAGCAAACAATATATCAAATGCCCAGACAATCGGTTACAGCCGCCAGCAAGTAACCCAGCAGGCCAATCCTGCCCTAAGGACCTTCACAACTTACGGGTGTGCCGGCGCCGGTGTGGATACCATTGCCATTGAGCGTATCAGAGACAGCTTTTATGACAGGAAATACTGGGACAATAACACCAGATTCGGTGAGTATACCGTGAAGCAGTATTATACACAGACACTGGAAGATTATTTTGACGATGACACCACCAGCGGATTTAATGCAATTTTTAATAAATTCAGCGCCGCGCTGCAGTCAGTGACCACCAACTCCAGCAGTACGGAAACCAAGGCCCAGTTTATTGCGTCTGCCAAGTCAATGACAGACTATTTTAACAATATGTATGGAAATCTTCAGGAGCTGCAGAAGGATATTAACCTGGAAATCAAACAGTGTGTGGACCAGATTAATTCCATAGCCCAGAAAATAGCAACGCTGGATAAGCAGATTAATGTAATAGAATTATCTGGCGCCAAAGCAAATGAACTCCGTGACCAAAGGGACCTTTTGATTGATGAACTGTCAGAGATTGTGGATGTGGAAGTAACCGAAATGCCTATCCGTGACAAGCTTTACCCCGATATGGAAACCGGGGCGCACAGATATCTGGTCCGCATTGCTGGGGGACAGGTGCTGGTAGACGGAAACGAATATAAGACTCTGGAATGCACTGCAAGAGATAAAAGTGAAAAGGTGAATCAGTCGGACGCTGACGGACTGTATCAGGTAAAATGGGATAATGGAAATGAATTTAGCCTGATTAACGCTTCCATGGGAGGCAAACTGAAAGGCCTGATGAATCTTAGAGATGGTAATAACGGCGCAAACTTTACCGGTGAGATTCTTAATGTAGACCCTGCAACTGGCAAGGTGACGATTAAGGTTACGGAAGAATATCTAAAAGAAATGGCCCAGTGTACTCTATCTGCATCGGGAGGAACAATCAGCCTTGGAAACAGAACCTTTTATTATAAGGACTGGGATTTTAATGCCCAGGCAGGCGATGAATTTACATTTACAATTGACACCAGCCGTCCCGGAGCCACCCTTGATGCAAGCCTGATTGGCAAAAATGCCAAAACAGAGGCTGCCATCAAGTATCAGGGAATCCCCTATTATATGGAGCAGATGAATGAATGGATTCGAGGCTTTTCACAAAAAGTGAATGAGATATTTACCAATGGAATAGACGCCAACGGCGATGCAGGATGTATCTTTTTTACCGGGTTTAGGGGCGACGGAACGGAACTTACAGAAAACGACCTTAATGGAGATAAAGGATATTATGAGATAACAGCGGGAAATTTTGCCATTAATACAGAGCTGCTGCTTAATGCAGACCGGTTAGGCACCCGGACAAATGTAGACCCTCCGCTTGATGATGAACAGGTGGGCGTGGAAGAGTGCGGACAGATTAAGGAGCTGATTAAGCTTCTCACAGATAAAGAAATGTTCAGTTTCCGTAACGGAACTGCCGGACAGCTGCTTGATATGATTCTGTCAGATACGGCTTTAAATGCCAGTGATGCCAATACCTTTTATGATACCTACAGTGCATTACAGGTCAGCATTGACAACCAGAGAAGCTCCATTTCAGGTGTGGATGAGGACGAGGAAGCGGTAAGTCTTGTGAAGTTTCAGAATTCATATACATTAGCATCCAAGATGATACAGACACTGACAGAAATTTATGACCAGCTGATACTCCGAACAGGCGTCTAAATTTTTAATGATATTGCATACAGGTCTTTGACAGGCAGGAGGTAAAGACATGAGAATGACCAACAAAATTATGCAGAATAATTCTCTGTATAATATTAATAATAATAAGATAATGCGGGATAAGTTAAGCACCCAGATGTCCACCCAGAAGAAAATTACAAGGCCGTCGGATGACCCGGTTATTGCTATCCGTGCCCTGCGCCTTAGAACCAGTGTTTCCGAACTGGTACAGTACCATGAAAAGAATGCCAAAGATGCGGAAAGCTGGCTGAATGTAACAGACAAGTCGCTGGACACAGTTGCGGCAGTTCTTACCGATTTGGGCAAAAAGGCGAATACAGGGGCAAATAAAGAGTATGGCGTTGATAACCTGAAAATTATTTTAGAGCAGATGAAGTCCCTGCGGGATGAATTTTATGCTACAGGAAACGTGGATTATGCAGGAAGATATATTTTTACCGGCTACCGTACAGACACCCCTTTATCTTTTAATGAAAAGGTGGAAGAAAAGCCTGGATTCCCTCAATATGTAATTACAGAACAGAACACCCTTCAGGATTTTGATTCCATTAATTATACGAATATTGGCGGATTAGCCGGACTGAACAAGGATAATTATAACGACCCCAACTATGACCTTACAAATGTTAATGAGCAGAACATACAAAATGGGGATATTCACAGACTGCGCCTTTCTTATGACAATCTGTCCGATGCAGCAGACCTGAAGATGGAAGTGAATGGAACGCAGATTCCTGTCACAACGGCAAAGCTGTCAGATGTTCCCGACCCATATACCCAGATGATTAACGGAGGGACTACAGCTCTTTACCTTCCTGAAACAGGAGAAGTGCTGATACCGGATGCGGTATACCAGAATCTGGAAAACCAGGAGGCGGCCAATCCGGGGATGGAAATCCGGTTTACCTATGAAAAGAACCAATGGAAAAGCGGGGACCTTAGGCCAGAGCATTATTTTGCATGTTCCGCTACCGATGCAGATGGAAATAAAGTTAATTACAATCAGGAGTATCTGAACGGACAGGGAAATTCCCAGAACATAGAGTATGACGTGGGATATAACCAGAAAATTCAGGTCAATACCAAGGCAGATGAAGTATTTACCCATGGCCTTGACAGAGACATAGAAGATTTGGAGCGTGCTATCAGCGATCTGGAAAGAATTGATGCAATCAAAACAGATATGGATAATGTATTAAAAGGACTGCAGGAAGGCACGAATGAATATGAAAGAGTGCAGAAGCAGTACGAAGCGGCAGATAAGGCATACAGCTATATCAGGGAAAATGTGCATGACATGTTCCAGGCAACCATTAGTAAATCCCAGAGTTATCTGGATGATACAAACAAGGCAGTTACTGATAATGGAACCAGAGGGCAGCGTCTTGATCTTGTTACCAACCGTTTGTCAGAGCAGAAAACAACCTTTAAGACTTTACAGTCGGAAAATGAAGATGCAGACATTGCGGAGGTAGCTATCCAGCTTACAGCATCAGAGCTTACCTATAATGCGGCGCTTATGGCGACAAGCAAAATTATGCAGACATCTTTGATGAATTATATTTAAAAATACAACAGGAAGTTTGAAAAGTGACGGTTTTCAAACTTCCTATTGGTATATATGGCGGGGGAATTAATATGAGAATGACGAATAAAATTATGCAGAATAACTCTCTGTATAATATTAATAATAATAAAGTGATGCAGGACAAACTCAGCACTCAGATGTCTACACAGAAAAAAATTACGAGGCCGTCCGACGACCCGGTCATCGCCATCCGCGCCCTGCGCCTTAGAACCAGCGTATCTGAATTGGTGCAATATCATGAGAAAAATTCAAAAGATGCAGAGAGCTGGCTGAATGTAACAGATAAATCTCTGGATACAGTGACAGCGGTTCTCACAGATTTCATTAAAAAGGCGAATACAGGGGCCAATAAGGAATATGGTGTTGATAATTTAAAAATCATCTTAGAGCAGATGAAATCTCTGCGGGATGAATTTTATGCCACAGGAAATGTGGATTATGCAGGGAGATATATTTTTACAGGTTTCCGTACGGACACTCCATTATCCTTTAATGAAAAGGTGGAGGAGCAGCCTGACGGATACCCCAAGTATGAGATTACGGAACAGAATACCATTCAGGACTTTGATACCATTAATTATACCAATACCGGCGGTCTGCCGGGATTGAATAAAGATAACTATAATGACCCTAAGTATGACCCGTATGATACATCCAAAGACATGACAGAGCAGGATGTGACAAATGGGGATATTCATAGATTGCGATTATCTTATGATAAGTTGGATTTCAAGGAGATTACCACCACCATTGGTGGCGTGCCATCGTGGATAATATGTCCAGAGAAGGATACAGAAAACTATTCGGGAATTTATGAAGAGGGCGGCCAAAAGAAAGCAGCGATACATGTGGATTTTTCTGCGCTTGATGCGGGAAGCGCAGCTGACAGAGAGGCAAAATTACAACAGCTGGTAGGAAATGGGCTTAGCTTTTCCTGTCTTAACTGTAGCCGCAATTATAGAATAGAATTTGTTTCGGGCGCCCCTGCACCTCCACAGCAAATAGGGGGGGAGAGTGTCTACCAGGTAAGCATTGACGGGATACAAAGTGCATCGGACCTTGTAACGCGAATTATTGATGAATCCAAGACGCCGATTGGAAACGGTGAGAGTCTATGGGACCATAGGTCTAATACCGCTCTGACTACGGAAAACAATGATAAAACCCTGATTATATATAATCCCATCTCAGGAAGCGCTGGGACACCTGGAAGTTTCAAAATGAATTTCCCTCCTGCCCAGACAATTACGACTGTAGAAGGCCCAAACCTTACGATTGAACTGCCTGATGGGACATCATTAAAACCAGTGACAGTTTCTTTGAAAGACGACCCATATGCAAAAGCGCAGGCAGCGAAAAATCTGTCACTTACGGAAGAAGGGGCGGTGATTGTTGTTCCGGAGACGGGGGAAGTGTTGTTTGGAGACCGGGCATATGAAGAATTAAATAATCAGGCCGGGAACGGTGAGCTTAAGTTCTCTTATACAAAAAGCAGCTGGAGTAATGGCGACCTCCGTCCTGAACACTATTTTGCATGTAAAGCCACCACAACTGATGAGGGAGGCAATGAAAAAAACGTTAATTATAATCAGGAGTATCTTAGAACCGGAAAGCAAAATAACCAGAAAATAGAATATGATGTGGGATACAACCAGAAAATCCAGGTAAATACCAATGCGGATGAAGTCTTTACCCATGGCCTTGACAGGGATGTTGGAGATTTGGAGCGTGCCATCAGCGACCTGGAAAGAATAGATGCCACTAAAACTGATTTGGAAACAGTTTTAAAAGGGCTGCAGGAAGGCACTGCAGAATATGACAAGGTGCAGAAGCAGTATGAAACGGCAGAAAAAGCATACAGCTATATCAGGGAAAATGTACATAAGATGTTTGAACAGGCAATTTCCAGAAGCCAAAAGTATCTGGATGATTCCAATGAAGCAATTACTGATAATGGAACCAGGGGGCAGCGTCTCGACCTTGTAAGCAACCGACTGGCGGAACAGAAAACTACTTTTAAAACCTTGCAGTCAGAAAATGAAGATGCAGATATTGCGGAAGTTGCCATTCAGCTTACTGCATCGGAGCTTACATACAATGCAGCGCTTATGGCCACAAGCAAAATTATGCAGACTTCCCTGATGAACTATATTTAACAAATGTGCAAAATAATGCACAGATAGGAGCATATATGACAATTAAAACTAAAATTTTTGGAGAAATTGAAATTATAGACGATAAGATTATACACTTCCCATCAGGGATTATAGGGTTTCCGGAATTGACGGACTTTGCTCTCGTACATGACGAGGAAAAAGGGATTGATTCCATTCACTGGCTCCAGTCTATACAGGAACCTGCTTTTGCAATGCCGGTTATGAATCCATTACTGGTAAAGCCGGACTACAATCCGGAAGTAGAGGATGAACTTTTAAAACCCATAGGAGAACTGGACCCTGAAGAAGTGCTGGTAATGGTGACAGTTACCATTCCGGGAGATATAAAGAAAATGAGTGTGAACCTGAAAGGTCCTATCATAATAAACGGAGCAAAAAAGAAAGCGTGTCAGGTGATTGTGGACGGAGAGGGATACGCGGTTAAGTTTCCCGTCTATGATATATTAAATGCAAAGAAAGCAGGTGAGTAAATGTTAGCTTTATCCAGAAAGAAAAATGAGGCCCTTATAATAAATAATAACATAGAAATTACGGTACTGGAGATTAAGGGAGAACAGGTAAAGCTGGGCATCAGCGCACCGAAGGAAGTTCCTGTATACCGAAAGGAAGTTTATGAGCAGATACAGGAAGTAAATAAAGAAGCTGCAAGTATGGATGGATTGGAGGCGCTAAAGCATCTGCTTGGATAAATAAAGAAAAATGGACTAAAAAGACTGTGTCTGATGCACAGTCTTTTGCTGGTCAGTTAGATGGAATACATTCTGTTAATATCAGCATATTTTTCTATTTTCCTATAAATTTTTGAAATCTTTTTCCGATATATATTTAGAAGACAGGAAAACTCTAAAGTTTTTTATTTTGTACCATATTAAAATACATCACACGGAGGTGATTACAATGGCAATTGAACCATTAAATAGCGCTATGACTTATCAGGTACAGAATACCCCACAGGCGAAACCTGTACCGAAACAGTCGGTAGAGAACATGGATGTTGCTACGCCGGAGCAGAACAACGTTTACGACACCACAACTGTGAAAGTCGCAGAGACAGAGCATAAGGACGAGAATGGAGGAAATCAGGGGAATGCTGATAAAAACACGGCTAAAGAACAGCAGACCCAGCAGGCTGGCAACGACCAGGTTAAAAAGGCTGTGGAAACCCTGAACAAAAATCTGACTCATTCTGAAGCAATATTTGGAATCCATGAAGCTACCAACCGGGTTACAATCAAAATTGTTGACAGGGAGACCAAGGAAGTTCTAAAAGAGATTCCGCCTGAAAAGACACTTGATATGATTGCGAAAGCATGGGAACTTGCAGGTATTTTGGTGGATGAGAAAAGATAGGAGGTAGAATTATGCCAATGCGTGTAACCGGAATGTTTTCCGGACTTGATACGGAGAGCATTATCCAGGAATTGGTGTCTGCAAAGCAGCAAAAAGTGGATAATGCGAAGAAGGACCAGACAAAGCTTCAATGGAAGCAGGATGCCTGGAAGAGCCTTAATACAAAACTTAAAAATTTCCAGAGTAAATATGTAAACAATATGCGCTGGTCCAGCGCTTATACCAAAAAGACCACAAAGGTTTCTAACAGTAGCGCAGTAAGCGTGATCACTGGTGAAAATGCAGTTAACGGTGTTCAGTCTTTAAAAATCAAACAGCTTGCAAAGAGAGGATATCTGACTGGTACAGAAGTAAAGAAGGCAGACGGTAAAACCGGAAACGTGGATGCTCTTACCAAAATGGAAGACCTTGTTTCTGATACGGATTTGCAGAGCATGATTGGCGAAAAGATAACCTTTACTTCAGGTTCAAAGAAGGCGGAAATTGAAATCAAAGCTGATACAACAATTTCTGATGTTTTGAATGCAGCCAAAAAGGTAGGGTTAAACGCCAACTTCGATGAAAAGCAGAAAAGACTATTCATCAGTTCTCCGGAATCCGGAACAGCTAATGATTTTAAAATAACTTCAACGGATACAGCAAGCGATGGCACTTCAAAAGCGCTTGCGGCCTTTGGTATTGATGCTGTTGATTTACAGGACGGACAGACACCGCCTGCAGGAAGAGCTACCAAGGTTGTAGCGCAGGATGCTGAAATTGAATTAAATGGCGCCAAATTTACCAGCGACACCAATGTTTTTGAAATAAACGGACTTACCTTCACTGCACTTGCTCCTACAGGTAACGAGGAGGTTACAGTATCTACCGAGACGGATACAGATGGTATCTATGACATGATTAAAGGATTCCTGAAGGAATACAATGAGTTAATCATTGAAATGGATACATTGTATAATGCAGATTCTTCCAAGGGCTATGAGCCCTTGACCAGCGAAGAAAAGCAGGCAATGGCTGAAGGCGAGATAGAAGAGTGGGAGAAGAAGATAAAGGACTCCCTTCTTCGGAAAGATGAAAATCTCTCTTCCATAAGGTCCTCACTTAGGGGAGTTATGGCGGATGGTATTGAAATCGGCGGCAAGACCATGTACCTGTTCGATTTTGGTATTAACAACCCAGGCTATTTCAATTCAGACGAAAATGAAAGAAATGCTTTCCATATTGACGGCGATCCGGATGACGCTACCACATCAGGAAATGCAGATAAGCTTCGTTCCATGATAGCAAGTGAGCCGGATACAGTCATTAATTTCTTTTCACAGCTGTCCCAGAAGCTTTATACCAAGATGAATGATATGTCAAAGTCGGTTGATGGATACCGCAGCTTTGGCAGCTTCTACGATGACAAGAAGATGAAGAGCGATTATGACAGCTCTGAGAGCAAGATTAAGGATTTGGAAAAGAAACTGCAGGAATACGAAGATAAATGGTATAAAAAGTTCAGTGCAATGGAAACTGCAATGGCTAAGATGCAGTCCAACGCCAATGCGATTACCGGCTTACTAGGAGGAGGAACTACGTAATATGGCTTTACCCAATGCTTTTGCCCAGTATAATAACAGTAAAATTCTGACGGCGACACCCGCCGAGTTAACGCTTATGCTCTATGAAGGCGCAATCAAATTCTGCAATATTGCAATAGTGGCGATTGAACATAAAGAGATTGCCAAAGCCCATACTAATATTATTAAGACAGAACGCATTATCGACCAGTTCCGGGCAACACTGGATATGAAGTATCCGGTGGCTAAGGACTTTGACAGGGTGTATGAATATCTGCAGGGCAGACTTCTGCAGGCAAATTTGAAAAAAGATGCTGAAATTTTAAAGGAAGTATGTGAACATATCAGATCCATGCGTGACACTTGGAAGGAAGTTATGCGGATTAATAAAGTAGGCGGCAGCAATATGTAAGCCTGAAAATGGCGGAAAGGCATGGTATATTTATGATGAGCGGTTACCTCAGTATATTGGAGGACAGCCTGAAAAAGAAAAGGGAAATTCTGTACCGTATACAGGACATTAATCAGTCTCAGTGCGCTCTTTTTAAGGACGGCAGTTTGGACATGGAGCAGTATGACAGTTACGTGGATGAAAAGGATGACTGTATAAAACAACTGGATGACCTGGATGAAGGCTTTGAAGCTTTATATGACAAGATCAGGCAGGAGCTGCTTCAAAATAAAGAACTGTATGCAGACCAGATTAGAAACATCCAGAAACTGATTGAAGAAATCACAGACCGGAGTGTTTCTATCCAGGCGCAGGAAAGCCGGAACAGAGATATGATTACTGCTTATTTTAGTAAAGAAAGGCAGACATTGGGAGAGAGACGTAAATCCTCCAAGGCAGTATATGGCTATTACCAAAGTATTGGAAAGGCCATGGAAGAAGAAGTTCGTATTATGGACTTAAAAAAATAAATAATAAACAGGACCCCGTCAGCTTGCTGCGGGGTCTTTTAATGTGTGCGGCATGTATGGGAGTCTGCAGCAGCGCTGCAAACCCTGTGAGGTGGACAGTGTAAGAGATTTTTCCTACTTGATTTCAGGAAATAATGTCTGCATCATCTGGCAGATGCGGTGTATATAAGTGTGCTGGGTTTTTACCTTTTGAAATCCATTATGGGCAATTTCGCGCCTTATATCTTCGTGGGAAAGATAATACGAAATCTTTTCTTTAAGTTCACCTAAGGACTCATAACAGTCTAATTCCTTTCCAATTGTAAAATACTCTGGTATTTCACTTTGATAGTTGGATAAAAGAAAGCCTCCACAGCCAAGTACATCCCAAATGCGCTGGGACAGGCCGCTTTGAATGGGACGCATGGTGATGTTCAGATTAATTTTACTATAATAAAAGACTTTTGGCATTTCCACATGAGTGGATACGCCTCCCTTGTAGCAGATCCCCTGAACCTCCTTAAGCTCTGAAGTATCGCTTCGGGTATACAGATTTACTGTAAAATATCCGCCCAGTTCTTTAAGCGTGCGGATTCTTTCCAGATAGGAAATCTGCATTCCCAGATAATAGTTGGCGGCAGTGTAGGCGGAAGTATCAGAAAAACTGTCTGTCAGCTGGTAAAAATCAGGGTCGGCCCTGCGGATTGTACTAATTAAAGAATCGGGTATAGCTTCTTCCAGAAAAAAATATCCGGGTATCTTCAGCTGCGCTTCCATCATTCCGCTGATAAGCCCCATATGGTAAGAATCCAGTGTCAGACGGGAAAGAGGGGACTTCTCCTTATATAAAGAACCAACAAAGGAAATATCACAGGAAAAGCTCTGTCTGTCTTTTTCGGACAGGTGGGAAAGGGTCTGTTCCCACCTGTTTGTATTAACAGCCAGTGGAAGATAAAAAATGCTGTCAGGATTTTCCGGGTAAAATTTTTGAAACTGCATATAATCAAACAAAAAAATACGGTTACATTTATTTCTTATCGACACAGAAAATAATTCCAGAACAGGGCAGTCTACGCTTAAAGAAACATAGAGAATATGCAGTCTTTCACAGATTTCAGATATATAAGGGAAAAAATTAACGCTGAACACAAAGGCAGTCTGGTTTGTCAGGATAAGCTCGCTTAAGCGCCTGATACGGTCTTTAGGGGCAATGGACTTTGCCTTGATTTCCGTGGTATCTTCAATAACATTGATGCCGCAAAAGCGGAAAGCTTCTAAAATATCGGGTTCACAAATGCTCCCATAACGGTGAAAAATAATATTCATTCATATAACCTCCTATCTCAATATTTGAAATTTGTCAATATATCTCCCGATATATTTTTAAAT
>CAMUHA010000042.1 GCA_947088515.1 uncultured bacterium | reverse complement strand
TGTATGGTTTCTGTCCGATATGCCATTTTAGCCACTTCCTCAACCACTACTGCATTATGTACCGCATCCATAGCATCTTTTCCCCAGGCAAAAGGACCATGATTCTTACACAAAACTGCTGGTACTGCCAGAGGTTCTTTATTAAGGCGTGCAAACTCATTTACAATCAGATGTCCTGTGTTTTCTTCATAAGCCTTATCAATTTCTTCCTTTGTGAGACATCTTAGACAGGGAATTTCCCCATAAATATAATCTGCATGTGTTGTTCCATAACATGGAATGCTCCTGCCCGCCTGTGCCCAGCTTGTAGCATAAGACGAATGGGTATGTACAATTCCTCCTATTTCAAGGAAGGCTTTATATAATTCCAAGTGGGTGGGTGTATCAGAAGAAGGCTTATATTTTCCTTCAATTTTGTTTCCATTTAAATCCATCACTACCATATCCTCTGGTGTCAGTTTTTCATAATCAACACCGCTTGGTTTGATAACAAATAAACCTTTTTCCCTATCTATACAACTTACATTTCCCCATGTAAAAGTTACCAACCCATAGTATGGAAGCTTCATATTTGCTTCATAAACCTGCTTTTTTAATTCTTCTAACATAATTAATCTCCATTTCAGTTCATCTCTTGCATTTTATAGGGAATCTACTGCTGCATGTTCAATGGTCAGCCCTTTCATATAGCGTTCCATAAATTTCTCAAATCCTTCCACATCTTCCCTTACAGGCTCCATCCGACTTACATTCTGTCCTGCAAATATTTTATGACTCAAATAATTCTGTAAAGTCTCACCATTTTCCTTCTTCTGCATGTATGAAGCAAGAAGTGCAATTCCCCAGGCGCCGCCTTCCCCGGCAGTTTCCATTACTGATACAGAAGTATTCATTGCTGCTGCCGCAATTCTCTGTCCAACACCTTTTGTCTTGAATAAACCGCCATGTCCGAACATTTCATCTACTTCCACATCTTCTTCTTTAAAAAGTAAATCCAATCCTGCTTTTAAAGCAGCAAGAGATGAATACAAGTGTACTCTCATGAAATTTGAAAGATTAAAATTATCCTTTGCCTTTCTTACAAACAAAGGTGCGCCTGCATCAAATCCTGTTACAGGTTCGCCTGAAAAATAATTATAGGATATTAATCCTCCGCAATCTGCATCCCCTTCAAGAGCTTTATTATAAAGTGTAGAAAACAGTTCATCTTTACTCATTTTGAAATTTATACTTTTTAAAAATTCATCAAACAGATTTACCCAGGCATTTATATCAGAAGTGCAATTATTACAGTGAACCATTCCAACAAGAGCGCCATCTGGTGTAGTTACAAGGTCAATTTCAGGATAAACTTTTTTCAATTCCTTTTCAAGTACAATCATGGCAAAAACAGATGTTCCGGCAGAAACATTTCCTGTTCTCTTTGCCACACTGTTAGTTGCCACCATTCCTGTACCTGCATCTCCTTCCGGAGGACATACCGGAATCCCCGCCTTAAGATTTCCACTGATATCTAACAAAGCAGCTCCCTCTTCTGTCAGTTTTCCTGCAATATCCCCAGCTGTTGTTACCTTTGGAAGAATATCCTGTAATTTCCACAAAAACCCTTCCCCACTTATAAGTTCATTAAATCTGAAAATCATATCCTTATTAAAGTCACCAGTAGAGATATCAATAGGAAACATGCCCGAAGCATCTCCCACACCAAGAATCTTCTCTCCCGTAAGCTTAAAATGTACATAACCAGCTAAAGTGGTAAAGAAAGCAATGTCCTTTACATGTTCTTCTTTGTTTAATATGGCCTGATATAAATGGGCAATACTCCATCTTTGCGGAATATTATAATTAAATTCTTTTGTAAGCGCCAGAGCTGCTTTCTCAGTAATTGTATTTCTCCAAGTTCTGAAAGGCGCTAAAAGTTCATCTTTTTTGTCAAATGCAAGGTAGCCGTGCATCATTGCTGAAAACCCAATAGCTCCTATTTGGGTAATTATAGTATTATATTTTTTCTGCACATTATTAAATAAATCCTGATAGCAGCCCTGCATTCCTTTCCAGACTTCATCCAGTGAATAAGTCCAAATACCATTTATATACTGGTTTTCCCATTCATAACTGCCTGCTGCAAGAGGTTCCCCAGATTCATCAATCAACACAGCTTTAATTCTTGTGGACCCAAGCTCAATTCCAAGAAATGTTTTCCCCTCATCAATTAATAATTTTTTTTCCATTCCTTCTTCTCCATTCTAAATTTCCATTTCACTTGCAACTGCACCTGAAATCGCAGCTATTGCGTCCTTCTGTTCCTCTTGTGATAAACCGGATAAGTTGATATTTCTGTTTACCTTGGCGTCATATGTTCCTGCTTTCATTATATCTGCCAAATCAATTCCAACTGTTTCCTTCATGGTTTCAAATAATTTTGTCATAACACCTGGAACATTATCTGCTACAGTGTTTACACCGTTACTGTTATCTCCGCCAATAATAGTAATCTTATCAATTTGTGTCAAAGGCTCAGCAATCTTCCCTGCAATATCCGGTAATACCTGAATCAGCATTTCTGCCATAGCAGCATTATTGTACTTCTGGTATGCGATTGCCTTTTTCTCCATTGCTTCCGCTTCTGCAATACCTTTTGCACGAATTGCCTCTGCTTCTGCTTCACCTACCATTCTAATACCTTCTGCTTCCTGCTGTTTTGCAAATCTTTGAGCTTCAGCGGTAGCCTTCATCGCTTCAGCTTCTTTTTCACGCTCAAATTTATCAGCCTCTGCATTTTTCATTCTTTCATATAAAGATGCTTCTGACTGCTGCTGGCGGGCAAATTTATCAGCTTCAGCTTTTTTCTTTATTTCAGCGTCCAAAGCCTTTTCTTTAACTTCCGCTTCTTTTTGTTTTAAAACAACCTCTTTTTCCTGCTTTGCAATACTTGCCTCCTGGGTAGCGATTTCAATAGTTTTGCGCTGCTCCTGCTCCTGAATACTGTAAGCGGCATCTGCTTCCGCCCGCTTGGTATCCTCTAATTTTTGAAGCTCAGCCTTCTGAAGGGCAAGCTCATTATTTTTCTTTGCAATTTCACGTTCTGCATTAATCCTGGCATCATTTGCCTGTTTATCTGCTTCCGCTTTGGCTACTGCTATTTCTTTTTCTGCTTCAGCCTTCGCTATGGCGGCTTTCTTCTTAATCTGGGAAATATTATCAATACCCAAATCATCAATCACACCATTGCCATCCGCAAAATTTTGTACATTAAAGCTCACAATATCAAGCCCCATAGCAGCTAAGTCCGGCTCTGCATTTTCTTTCACCAGATTAGCAAATTTCTGACGGTCACTTACCATTTCTTCCAAACGCATTCTGCCGACAATTTCTCTCATATTTCCTTCAAGAACTTCTCTGGCAATGCCTGCTATGTATTGTGTATTCTGGTTCAAAAAATTTTCTGCTGCAAGGGCAAGCCTAGTTTTTTCACTGCTTATTTTTATATTAACTGCTGCATCCACCTGAATATTGATGTAGTCAGCAGTTGGCACCGCATTGGATGTTTTTACATCAAT
This sequence comes from uncultured bacterium, assembly GCA_947088515.1. Classification (GTDB taxonomy): domain Bacteria; phylum Bacillota; class Clostridia; order Lachnospirales; family Lachnospiraceae; genus Suilimivivens. The sequence goes on along the minus strand of CAMUHA010000042.1, from coordinate 15,835 downwards.
AGCAATGAGTTTTAAACTCAGCTTATCCATTCTTTCCAAAAATGGAATTTTAATACTTGCTTTACCGATAATTACTTTTTTTCTTAAACCGGATATAATAAACGCTGTGTCCGGTGGCGCTTTCTTGTAACCTGTCACTAATATAACTGTTACAAAAATAATAACTGCTGCTGCGATAATAAATCCTAACATTTTATACCCCCTGTTCCTGGTTAACTGGTATCCCCTTCTCCCAGCTAAAAAAGTTAATAGCATCTATTCAATCAGCTTATGCTGCCTGAATCTTTTGTGTATCTTCCTCCCTGGAATACAATATTTTAAGTAAAATCGGAGTTGATATGGAAGAAACAATAATTAACAAAATTACAGAAGTAAAATATACAGGCTCCAACAACCCTGCGGAAAGTCCTTTCTGTGCCACAATTAAGGCCACTTCCCCTCTCGTCATCATACCAATCCCTATCTTCAGGGAATCATTTAACTTAAATTTACACAGTTTTGCCATCAATCCACATCCAACAATTTTACTTATGAGCCCTACCAGCACAAATCCAAGGGAAAACAGTAAAATACTTCCTGTTACACTTTCAACATTTGTCTTAAGCCCTATACTGGCAAAAAAGACAGGTCCAAACAGCATATATGAATTTACATCTACTTTTCTTTCTATGTAACTGGAATCCTTAATAGAACAAAGAATAATACCTGCTACATATGCACCTGTAATATCAGCAATTCCAAAATACCTTTCTGCTAAATAGGACAATAGAAAGCAATATGCCAGCCCTGCAATGGGAATTCTTCTGGTATGGGGATATCTTTTATCCACATACTTAAACAGCTTGTAGGAAATAAAACCTACTATCACGGCCGCTACAAAAAATAAAACCGTATTAATCATTACAGTAGAAGGATTTGATTCAGGATTTTTAAATCCTATCACAAAAGTAAGAACTATAATACCTATTACATCATCTATGATAGCTGCGCTTAAAATAGTTGTTCCCACTTTTCCCTTTAGTTTTCCCATCTCTTTTAACGACTCCACCGTAATACTTACAGAAGTTGCTGTAAGTATTGTCCCTACAAATACTGCTTTGTAAAATTCCTCGGACCCCCAGGGAGACATACCATAATAAAGCATATAATATAAGGCGCCAAAAATAAGAGGAATAAATACACCTGCACAGGCAATTAAAGCTGCAATTGGCCCTGTCTTTAACAGTTCCTTAATATCTGTTTCCAAACCTGCTGAAAACATAAGTAATATAACACCAATTTCAGCCATTTGCAGAAGAAAATCAGACTGATTAACCCATCCCAGTATCCCAGGTCCTATAATAAGTCCTGCGATGATTTCTCCTACCACCTGTGGAGCCTTAAGCTTTCTGGCCACAATTCCAAACAGCTTTGCTGCAATTATAATAATTGCCAAATCTTTTAGTACCAAATAATTTTCCATTTTTCTTTTCTCCTCATAAATCTTTAAAACTTATAATTTATATTACCATAAAAATTATGAATTTAAAATTATCATAATTATATTTTTTCATATTTCGATGGAAAACCCCATCAGTTGGACTGATGGGGTTCTACCTTTCATTCAAAAAACTTTATTCTTCTTCCTCTTCTTCCTTTGGAAATGTTATTTCCTCATCTTCATCAAAATCAGAAGAAACAGCTTCCTGGTTTGGAATATCTTCCATAGCATCATCAATATTTTCAAATTCATGGTCGCCATCTGAAACCTTTTCCCTAACCTTTGCAATTTGCGCTACCTTAACTCCTTCATCCAGATTAATTAGCTTCACTCCTGAAGTAATACGTCCAAGAGCTGAAACATCTTCCATTGGTATTTGGATAATAACACCGCCTGTAGTAATCATCATAATTTCATGTTCACTGTTTACTGCCTTTACGCCTACGACATACCCTGTTTTTTCGGTTATTTTATAACACTTCACTCCTTTTCCGCCACGCTTTTGCACTGTAAACTCTTCTAAATAAGTACGTTTACCCATACCATTTTCAGATACTATCAAAAGAGAATCTCCCTGATGGTCAAGCTGCATTCCCACAATATCATCACCGTCTCCAAGACTCATTCCTATAACACCCATAGAAGCTCTTCCTGTTGCACGTACATCTGTCTCCTTAAATCTGATACACATGCCATCTTTTGTTACAAGAAAAATCTCTGTGTCTTTATCAGTTACCTTCACTTCTATTAGTTCATCATCATCCTTTAAATTAATAGCCGCCAGTCCATTTTTACGTACATTACTGTACTCAGTTATACTGGTTTTCTTTACAATCCCCTTTCTTGTAACCATAAAAAGATTTTTGTTTTCTTCATAATTCTTAATAGGGATAATTGCATTTATTTTTTCACCAGGATTAAGCTGAAGAATGTTCACAATAGCAACACCTCTTGATGTGCGGCTTCCTTCTGGTATTTCATAAGCCTTAAGCCTGTAAACACGGCCAAAGTTGGTAAACATCATAATATAATGATGAGTGGTTGTCATCAAAAGGTCTGCTATAAAATCATCCTCTATGGTCTGCATTCCTTTGATTCCCTTACCTCCCCGGTGCTGGGATTTAAAATTGTCTATAGTCATTCTTTTAATATATCCCAGATTTGACATTGCTATAATCGTATTTTCGTTTGGAATCATATCTTCCATAGATATATCAAAAGTATCAAATCCAATTTTACTTTTTCTTTCATCTCCATATTTATCAGAGATTATTTTAATTTCTGTTCTTATAACACCAAGAAGTTTTTTTTCATCCGCAAGTATTTCCTTTAGCTGTGCAATCTTTGCAAGAAGCTCCAGATGTTCATTTTCAAGCTTTTCTCTTTCCAAACCTGTCAGAGTACGGAGCCTCATATCTACAATGGCCTGCGCCTGAGGGTCTGTCAGTCCAAACCGTTCCATCAGACTTTCTTTTGCAAGCTGGGTATTACGGCTTCCCCTGATAATTTTGATAACTTCATCAATATTGTCAAGGGCAATTAATAACCCTTGTAAAATATGGTCCCTTTCTTCCGCTTTATTTAAATCATACTTTGTTCTTCTTGTTACTACTTCTTCCTGGTGCGCTATGTAGGCCTTAAGCATATCTAAGATATTTAAGACCTTGGGTTCATTATTCACCAGCGCCAGCATAATAATGCCAAAGGTATCCTGCATTTGTGTATGTTTAAATAAATGATTTAAAATAATATTGGCATTTACATCACGGCGAAGTTCAATTACAATCCTCATTCCTTCCCTGTCAGATTCATCCCGAAGGTCAGTAATGCCGTCTATTTTTTTTAATTTAACCAGTTCAGCAATTTTCAGAATCAGATTTGCTTTATTAACCATGTAGGGAAGTTCTGTTACTATAATTCTTGTTTTCCCATTTGCCATGGTTTCAATATCTGTTACCGCCCTCACCCGTACCTTTCCGCGTCCGGTTCTATAGGCTTCCTCGCTGCCTCTGGTTCCCAGAATAATACCTCCTGTAGGAAAATCAGGCGCTTTAATGATAGAAAGAATTTCTTCTATTTCTGTCTCTTTGTCATCTATAATTCTGTTATCTATAATTTTAATTATTGCACTGATTACTTCCCTTAAATTATGGGGAGGAATGTTGGTTGCCATTCCCACTGCAATTCCAGTTGTTCCATTAACCAGAAGATTTGGATAACGGCTGGGAAGAACGGAAGGCTCTTTTTCCGTTTCATCAAAGTTAGGATCGAAATCTACTGTGTCTTTATTAATATCAGCAAGAAGCTCCATAGAAATTTTGCTAAGTCTTGCTTCTGTGTAACGCATTGCTGCAGCGCCGTCACCATCAACAGAACCAAAATTTCCATGACCATCTACCAATGGATAACGGGAAGACCAGGGCTGTGCCATATTTACCAGAGCCCCATAAATTGAGCTGTCACCATGTGGGTGATATTTACCCATTGTATCACCCACAATACGCGCGCTTTTTCTGTGAGGCTTGTCAGGCCCGTTATTTAGCTCTATCATGGAATAAAGAACTCTTCTCTGCACAGGTTTTAATCCATCCCTCACATCAGGAAGCGCTCTGGAAGCAATAACGCTCATGGCATAGTCTATATAAGATTCTTCCATGGTCTTTTTTAAGTCTACATCATGGATTTTATCAAAAATATTATCTTCCATTCATACTCCTAACTTTTATATATCAAGATTTTTAACGAACTTTGCATTTTCCTCGATAAATTCACGTCTTGGCTCAACTTTATCTCCCATTAAGGTTGTAAAAGTCAGGTCAATTTCAGATTCCGCTTCCTCGTTCATGGTAACGCGAAGAAGAATTCTTTTTTTCGGGTCCATTGTAGTTTCCCAAAGCTGTTCCGGATCCATCTCCCCTAATCCTTTATAACGTTGTATCTTATTATTCTGGTCACGTCCCACTTCAGAAAGTATTTTATCTAACTCTTCATCATTGTAAGCGTACCAGACCTTTTTATTTTTCTCCAGTTTAAAAAGAGGAGGCTGTGCCAAATATACATATCCCTGTTTAATAAGCTCCGGCATAAAACGATACAAAAATGTAAGAAGAAGAGTTGCAATATGGGAACCATCCACATCCGCATCTGTCATAATAATGATTTTATGATACCTTAATCTCGAAATATCAAATTCATCATGAATGCCTGTTCCAAAAGCTGTTATCATTGCCTTAATTTCTGCATTCCCATAAATCTTGTCCAGTCTTGCTTTTTCCACATTTAAAATTTTTCCCCTAAGAGGCAAAATAGCCTGGGTAGCACGGCTTCTCGCCGTTTTTGCACTTCCTCCTGCGGAATCTCCCTCTACAATGTAGATTTCACAATTCTCCGGGTTTTTGTCAGAACAATCGGCTAATTTTCCTGGAAGTGAAGCCGTTTCTAAAGCTGTTTTTCTTCTTGTTAAATCCCGTGCTTTTCTTGCAGCATCACGCGCTCTTTGGGCAAGAATGGATTTCTCACATATTAATTTTGCTACAGAAGGATTCTGCTCAAGAAAATAAGTAAGCTGTTCACTTACAATATTATCCACCGCATTTCTTGCTTCCGAATTTCCCAGTTTCTGTTTCGTCTGTCCTTCAAACTGTGGGTCCTCAATTTTAACGCTTACAATTGCTGTAAGACCTTCCCTGATATCCTCGCCTGTGAGATTTGGCTCGCTTTCCTTTAGCAGTTTATTTCCTCTTGCATAATCATTAAATGTTTTTGTGAGGGCATTACGGAAACCCACCAGATGCGTGCCGCCTTCAGGAGTATTTATATTATTTACAAATGTATAAGTACTTTCTGTGTAGGAATCATTGTGCTGCATGGAAACTTCTACATATACATTGTTTTTACTGCCTTCAAAATATAATATATTTTCATATAAAGGGGTTTTACTTCTATTCAGGTAAGTAACAAACTCCTTGATTCCTCCTTCATAGTGAAAGTCCCTTTCTATTGGCTTTTCCCCTTCTTGCACTCTCATATCCTTAAGAATAATATGAAGACCTTTTGTAAGAAAAGCCATCTCCCGGAGCCTTTGTTTTAAAATATCAAATTCAAATTCTGTAGTTTCCTGAAAAATCGTTTCATCCGGCTTAAAAGATACTTTCGTCCCCATCTCATCCTTGCCGCATTCTCCTATTACCTTAAGAGAATAGCATACATGACCTTTTTCAAATCTCTGTTTATAAATCTTTCCCTCTGTTCGGATTTCCACTTCAAGCCAGTTAGAAAGAGCATTTACAACAGATGCTCCTACCCCATGCAATCCGCCCGATACCTTATATCCGCCGCCGCCAAATTTGCCACCTGCATGAAGAATTGTAAAAACTACCTCAACAGCTGGAAGACCCGCCTTGTGGTTGATGCCTACAGGTATTCCTCTTCCATTATCCGTGACAGTAACAGAATTGTCTTTATTGATTTCAACAGAAATGGTATCACAATAACCGGCAAGAGCCTCGTCAACGGAATTATCAACAATTTCATATACAAGATGATGAAGTCCTCTGCCGGAGGTAGACCCAATATACATACCGGGCCTTTTTCTGACTGCTTCAAGTCCTTCCAATATCTGAATCTGGTCTGCTCCGTATTCATTGCTCATATGATATTAACCATACCCTTTCCAAAAATAAAACCTATCCTATGCCAATATTTGTATCAACATTATCTGACAACATATCTACAATACCATCATTAACCTTAAAAATTTTATTTATTTCAAACCGGTTATTAACAAATTCATCTAAACCTGTACAGGTTATAATGGTCTGTATATCCCCAATACTGTTAAGCAGGTAATTCTGTCTGTTACTGTCCAGCTCCGAAAGTACATCATCCAGCAGAAGAACCGGTGTATCTTTTGTTATCTTTTTCACAAGTTCTATTTCTGATAACTTAAGTGAAAGAGCTGCTGTCCGCTGCTGTCCCTGGGAACCGAATCTGCGAATGTCTATTCCATTTACAATGAAAATAAAATCATCTCTGTGGGGGCCTGCAGATGTCATCTTTGAACGTATATCTTTTTCCTGATTTTCTTTCATTTTTTTTTCAAAATTATCTATAGTCACATCAGGTTCATATTTAACAACTAATTCTTCTTTTCCTCCTGAAAGCTTCTTATGTATTTCTTTAATAATTTCACATAACTGTCCTGCAAAAAGTTCCCTTCTTTCGATAATTTTGCTCCCGAAAGAAATTAACTGTAAATCCCATATATTTAAAGTTTCTTTTAAATCCGGATTAAAAGGAATATCTTTAAGCAGCTTATTTCTTTGATTTATAATTTTATTATAATGATTCAGGTTATAAAGATAAAAACTGTCTAACTGGCAAAGCTCCATATCTGCAAACCTTCTTCTTTCAGCAGGTCCGTTTTTTATGATGGAAAGATCTTCAGGTGAAAAAAATACTACGTTTAAAAGTCCAAGCAATTCCGCCGCTTTTTTAATTTTCTGCCCATCTATCGCAATGCCTTTGGACTTACTCTTTCGAAGGTGCATATCTACCCTGTACTCTGCTTCCTCCTTTTCAAGATAAGTCCTTATATGTGCTTCTTCCCTGTTAAAATTAACAATTTCTCTGTCCTTGCTTCCCTTATGGGATTTTGTTGTGGCTGACACATAAATGGCTTCCAGTATGTTGGTTTTGCCTTGTGCATTATTGCCATACAAAATATTGGTTCCTTTGTCAAAGCTAATATTTAGTGTCTCATAATTTCTGTAATCAGCCAGTTCAAGAGATTTTATGATCATCTTAAATTTTCACCCCGACAGCCTTTCTATTTTAGCCTTAACCTGTAATTTTAATCTGTTTTCCTTTAAATTCTGCGATATCGCCGTCATGAAGTTTTTTCCCCCGCTGTTTTTCCACCTGGCCATTTACTTTTACCAGACCATCTAAGATAGCAAACTTGGCTTCTACTCCTGACTCTACAAGACCCGCTGCCTTGAGCGCCTGTCCCAGTTTAATATAATCATCTCTTAATTTTATTATTTCCATTTTTTCCCTCTTTAAACCATAAAGCTTTTCCAATATTTAAACACTGCTGCAGACACTTTTAATTGACTGTAGTAAAATTAACAGGCAACACAAGATAAATGTATTTTCCAGCAGGGTCCCTTATAAAACAAGGGGCCTTTGGATTTACAAGATAAATATCAATCTGTTCATCATCAATGACGCGCAGGGCATCAATCATAAATTTAGGATTAAATCCAATCATTAAGTCTTTTCCCTGTTTTACTATGTCTATTTCTTCATTCATGCTGCCAACCGTAGAATTTATTTTTAATTCCATCATTTCATCTGTTATATTGATAATAATTGGCTTTTTGTCTCCTTCTTTTACTAAAAGGGTAGCTCTGTCTATACATTCTAGAAGTTCTTTTTTATTGATGGTGACTTTTGTTTCATAGTCGCTTGAAAGCATTTGGTCAATTCTGAAATATTCTCCTTCAATCAGCCTTGATACTACAACTGTCTTATCAAATTCAAATAAAATATGTTTACCGGTAAAGAAAATATGCACGTTTTTATCTGTATCACCAGATAAAATTTTACTGATTTCATTTAATGTTTTTCCTGGAACAACCACTTTCCTTGAAGAATAATTTCCCCTCAAGTTAATATTACGGATGGAAATTCTGTGTCCGTCTAAAGATACTACCTTCAGCGTATCACCGTTAATATCAAACAACTCACCTGTCATTAGTTTATTGTTATCATTATCTGATATAGAGAAAATGGTTTGTCTTACCACTTCTTTTAACGTAAACTGTGAAAGAACAATAGAGTCTAACCTCTCAATGGACGGAAGATAGGAAAAATCCTCCCCTGACTTTCCAATAATATTAAATTTTGCTTTTTCACAGGTAATATTTGTTTTATAAGATTTATCAGTTTCGATAGTTACCTGGTTATCAGGAAGCTTTCTTACAATATCAAGAAGTATTTTGGCATCAAGGGCAATTTGTCCTTTTTCAATGATATTTCCATCAATAATTGTTTCAATACCCAATTCCATATCATTTGCAATCAGTTTAATCTCATTTTCTGTGACATCAATCAAAATACATTCCAAAATAGACATAGTGGTTTTATTTGGAACTGCTTTTGATACAATTTGTACGCCATTTAACAAGTTTGCTTTACTGCATATTAATTTCATTTGCGTATAACTTCCTTTCTTTGATGATGGGAGGTGAATTGATATAGTTGGCTGTTTGCTGTGCTATATATAAATAATAAATTTAGTAATATAGATAATAAGGGGTGTGTATTTGTGTATAACTCCTATATTATACTATTTTTCAGGCTAAAAAGGAATGTAAAACGTGTGGATAAGTTAATTTAATTTATGAATAACTTTTAACTTATTCACAATTGACATATTTTCAGGATGGATTAATTTTTTTACGGATAACCTCCACCCGGTTTTTAACCTCTGGATTTGTCTCAATATCAGCTGTTATTTTGTCAATTCCGTGGATAACTGTAGTATGGTCTTTTTTCCCCAGAGCTTTTCCAATATTTTGAAGTGATTCTTCAGTAAGATGTCTGCATAAGTACATACAAATCTGTCTGGGCTGTACAAACTCTGAATTTCTTTTTTTGGATACAATATCTTCGGGAGAAATGCCAAATTGTTCTGCCACTACATCTATAATAAGCTGTGGCGTAATTTGTCTTGTAGCGTTAGGGGAAATAATGTCTTTTAAGGCTTCCTCTACATTTTCAAGAGTGATTTCAAGTTTGTTTAATTTTGCAAAGGCAATTACTTTATTGTAAGCGCCTTCCAGCTCCCTTATGTTCGATTTTATATTTGTTGCAATGTATTCGAAAACATCTTCTTTAATTTCTTTGCTGCAATTTTCTGCATTTTTCTTTAAAATTGCATATCTGGTTTCATAATCTGGCGGCTGGATATCGGCAATCAGTCCCCATTCAAAACGGGAACGGAATCTTTCTTCCAGAGTTTCCATTTCCTTAGGAGGTTTGTCCGAGGAAAGGATGATTTGTTTACCGGCAGAGTGAAGCACATTAAATGTGTGGAAGAATTCTTCCTGGGTACTTTCTTTTCCTATAATAAATTGTACGTCGTCAATTAAGAGAACATCTACAGTTCTGTATTTTTCACGTAATTTGTTCATTTTTGCAGCATTACCACTGCGGATAGATTCAATGACTTCGTTTGTAAATTGCTCAGAAGTAACATATAATACTTTGGTGTCAGGGTTCTGGTTTAATATAAAATGTCCTATGGAGTGCATTAAATGTGTCTTGCCAAGTCCTGCTCCCCCATATAAATAAAGGGGATTATAGGCTTCTCCAGGGGATTCTGCAACAGCTAAAGAGGCAGAATGGGCAAATTTATTGTTTCCTCCTACAACAAAGGTATCAAATCTGTATTTATAATTTAAGTTTGCGTGTTCGTAATTGATATTATAAACAGCATTATTTTCATTTTCCGTATCTTTTTCCAAAATGAAAGAAATTTCATAGGTATGGTCCATCATTTCGGATATAGTGACCTGGAAAAAGCTTTTATATTTATTTGTGATATATTTTAAGGCATGTGCCTGGTCAGAAGGAATCATAATTGTTACAATGTCGTTTTTTACGCTGTAAAAATCTAAGGGCTTTATCCAGGTTTTATAGGAAATGTCTGATAATTCATATTCTTCTCTAAGAGTATCTTTAATTAATTCCCAGTTATCTTTTATAAAATCCATGATATGTCCTAAGCCCCCCAATCAAAGTTCCTCTATTCTATATTAATATAAAAGATGTAAAATTTCAAATTATTTTTAGTTTACATAAATTTTCAGTCCATTTATAATGATTGTGAATAACTTAAAAAAATAATTCACAATTTACACATCCATGAAACAGGCATATATATTTACAATGCCAGTCCATATTACAGAAAATAGAATAGTTATCCACAGGTTATCCACAATTTGTGGATATACTTATGTAAATAAAAAAACTAGATTTTGTGGTACAAATGTAATGTTAGTAACTAGATGTTGATGTGTGAAAAGTCACGATTTTTTTCTTTTATTTTGTTTAATTTTTTTAATATAAATTTGTTGTTTTTTACTTGACGTGACGTCATTAATCTTATATAATTGTAATGATATTTTCCAAATGAATGTGTGAATCTAAATATTTGTTTACCTTATCATAGATTAAGGTTTAGAAAAGGAGGTGCATCTATATGAAAATGACTTATCAGCCAAAGAAAAGAAAAAGAAAAAAGGTTCATGGTTTCAGAGCTAGAATGAGTACTCCCGGCGGAAGAAAAGTTTTGGCAGCCAGAAGAGCAAAAGGAAGAAAAAGATTATCAGCATAGGCCGCAGTTTGTGGCCTTTTTTACTATGCTGGTATAATTATTATGGCTTATAAATTTTCAGAATCGTTAAAAAAGTATTATGATTTCCAGTGTGTTTATAAGAGTGGCAAATCTTATGCCAACAAATATTTGGTAATGTATATTTTGGAAAATAAAACAGACAAAAACAGGCTGGGAATAAGTGTGAGTAAAAAAGTAGGGAACAGCGTTGTAAGGCATAAAATTACAAGATTGATAAGAGAAAGTTACAGACTGCATGAAAATATATTTAATAGTGGTTTAGATATAGTAGTCATAGCCAGAAATAGCGCTTCTTCGGTTTCATATTGGGAGATTGAGAGTGCATTATTACATCTTGCAAAGCTTCATCAAATATTGAAAATTTATTTTTATGGATTAAATCAGGATAGTATTGATGAAGAAATCAGAAAATAGCATGAAAAAATTATTGATTTTATTAATTAAATTTTATAGAAAATATATTTCTCCGATGAAGCGTACTAAATGTCCTTATTTTCCTACCTGTTCAGAGTATGGACTAGAGGCAGTTGAAAAATATGGAGTATTGAAAGGCGGTTTTCTTGCTTTATGGAGAATTATAAGATGTAATCCCTTTTCAAAAGGGGGTTATGATCCTGTACCATAAAATTGATAGAATCAAAAACAGGAGGAAATAAATTGACAGGAATTATATTGACTCAGTATGACGGTGCTATATTAGGACCTGTTGCCAAAATACTTGGTTATATTATGGAAGGAATTTTTTCCTTATTGAATTTTATAGGGATTCCTAATATTGGTTTGTCTATTATTTTATTTACTATAGTAATTTATTTACTGATGATGCCTTTGACAATTAAACAGCAGAAATTTTCAAAGCTTTCTGCAAAAATGAATCCGGAGCTTCAGGCAATACAGGCTAGGTATAAAAATAAAAAAGACAATGATTCCATGATGGCCATGAATGCAGAAACACAGGCTGTCTATGCAAAATATGGGGTTTCACCCAGCGGCAGCTGTGTCCAGCTTTTAATTCAGATGCCTATTTTGCTTGCTCTTTACAGAGTTATTAATGCTATGCCGGCTTATGTTGGTAAGATAAAGGAAGCTTTTTTTCCTTTAGTTACAAATTTAATTTCACAGCCGGGCAGTTCTGAATTTTTACAGAGTTTTAAAAATGCTCTTATGTATTCAAAGCAATTTTCTAATGAAGCATTTGTGGAAGGTGTGGTAGATAATGTATATGTCCAAAATACCTATATTGATGTTTTAAACAGGGCTTCTACTGCGGAATTTACAAGTATTGTGGACAAGTTCCCTTCTTTGGCAGGTGATGTGGAAAATACTTTAACTTATTTAAATGAGTATAATAATTTTTTGGGTATTAATATAGGAAACTCTCCTTCTTATATGGTAAGTAATGCCTGGAATTCTCCTGATGGTGTACAGTGGCTTCTTATTATTGCGGCGCTTATTATACCTTTTTTGTCTGCGCTTACACAGTGGATTAATACTAAGTTGATGCCGCAGGCTGAGACAAATAGTCAAAATGACCAGCAAAGTTCAATGGCTCAGTCAATGAAGATTATGAATACCACTATGCCTATTATGTCAGCATTCTTTTGTTATACACTTCCGGCTGGTATGGGACTTTATTGGATTGCCGGTTCAGTGGTAAGAAGCATTCAGCAGGTTGTTATCAATAAGCATATTGATAAAATTGATATTGATGAATTAATTAAACAAAACGAAGATAAAAGAATTAAGAAACTGGAAAAAGCAGGGATTGACCCTAAAACAGTTAATAAAAATGCTACTTTGAGTACAAAAAATGTTGGTACGGTTAATACCAAATCATCAAAGAAAGTAATGACCCAGGAAGAAAAAGATGAGGCTATGAAAAAGTCTACTGAATACTATAATAAGAATGCCAAACCAGGAAGCCTTGCAGCAAAAGCCAATATGGTAAAGCAGTACAATGAAAAAAATAATAAATAGGGGGAAGTAAAATGGAATACATTGAATTTTCAGCTAAAACAGTGAATGATGCAATAACGAATGCTTGTCAAAAGTTTTTAGTTACCAGTGATAAATTGGATTATGTTGTGATAGAAGAAGGTTCAACGGGTTTTCTTGGTATTCGGTCAAAGCCTGCAATTATTAAGGCGAGAATAAAGTCTTCAGTTACAGACAGAGCAAAAGAATTTTTAAGAGATATTTTTGATGCCATGAAATTGATAGTAGTGGTTGATGTTAAATATAATGAAGAAACAAGAAATATGAATATTGAATTAAGTGGGGATGAAATGGGTGTTCTTATTGGAAAAAGAGGACAGACTTTAGATTCTTTGCAGTATCTGGTTTCTTTGGTGGTAAATAAGGAAGCAGATGAATACATAAGGGTAAAGGTTGATACGGAAGATTATAGAAAAAGAAGAAAAGAGACCCTTGAAAATCTTGCAAAGAATATTGCATATAAGGTAAAGAGAACAAAACGTCCTGTTTCTTTGGAACCTATGAACCCTTATGAAAGAAGAATTATTCATTCTGCATTACAAAATGATAAATATGTGACTACCCACAGCGAAGGGGATGAACCATTTAGGAAAGTTGTTGTTACATTAAAGAGATAATTGAAAAAAATGTTGGGGGATAATGCCTCCAGCATTTTTTTCAATTATTCCTGCAGTTAATTAGTTTTAGAGGATGTGGAGGGTACCATATGAAAACAGATACTATAGCTGCTATTGCTACAGCCATGAGTAATTCTGGGATAGGAATAATCAGAGTGAGTGGGGATAAAGCAATAGACATTGTTAATTCTGTTTATATTAATAAAAAGAGGGAGCTGGCTTTAAAAAAGTACGAAAGCAATACAATTCATTATGGATTTATTTTTGATGGAAAAGAGATTATTGATGAAGTTATGGTTTCTGTTCTGAAAAAGCCGAATAGCTTTACAACAGAAGATACTGTTGAAATTAACTGTCATGGCGGCATGCTGGTGATGAATCATATTCTTTCTTTGGTAATAGAAAAAGGGGCCAGATTTGCGCAGCCGGGGGAGTTTACGAAAAGAGCATTTTTAAACGGTAGAATTGATTTATCAAAGGCTGAGGCTGTAATGGATATAATATCTTCAAAAAGTGAAATAGCATTAAGAAATTCTGTTAGGCAGTTGAGAGGGTCTGTTTCTAACAAGGTTAGGCAGTTTCGTAGGGATATTATCCATGAGGTTGCATATATTGAATCTGCTTTGGATGACCCTGAATATATAAGTCTTGAAGGTTATCAGGCAGAGTTGGATGATAAAATTGATAACCTTATAAATGAGTTGGAAAAATTATTATCGGCCTCTGAAAATGGTAAGATAATAACAGAAGGTATTAAAACTGTTATTGTTGGAAAACCAAATGCAGGAAAATCTTCTTTGCTTAATTTATTGTCTGGTGAAGAAAAGGCAATTGTAACAGAGATAGCAGGAACCACAAGAGATGCTTTGGAGGAAGATATAAGAATTGGTGAGATTATCCTTCATATTGTGGATACAGCTGGTATTAGGTCTACGGAAGATATCATAGAAAAAATTGGTGTGGAAAAAGCTAAGAGGTATTTAGAGGAAGCTGATTTAATTATATATGTGGTGGATTCTTCTGTACCTTTGGATGAAAATGACATAGAAATCATAGAAATGATAAAGGATAGAAGATGTATTGTATTGTACAATAAATCTGATTTATATTCTGAAATTTCCATGGAAGAATTGAGAGATAAATTAGATATGAATGCAATTATAATAAGAACTTCTACAAAAGAAAACATTGGAATTGATGAATTTGAAGATACTGTAAAAAAATTATTTATAGAGGGAAAAATTTCTTTAGATGATGAAATACTTGTTACAAATATGAGGCATAAAGAAGCATTACAGGATACAAGGAATAGTCTGATTCAAGTAAAAAAAAGTATAAAGGCATGTATGCCAGAGGACTTTTATTCAATTGACCTTATGGATGCGTATACCAGTCTTGGTAAAATTATCGGTGAAGAAATAGAAGAAGATTTGGTTAATGAAATATTTTCTAAGTTTTGTATGGGAAAATAAAAATTCTAAAATTTTTTTAAAGGTTGAAAGATGGAGAGAACAGATAAATGGAAAATAGAGAAATTGTTGATGTGTGTGTTGTAGGAGCAGGACATGCAGGATGTGAGGCGGCTTTAGCCTGTGCTCGTCTTGGGCTTGAGACAATTATATTTACTGTAAGTGTGGATAGTATAGCTCTTATGCCCTGTAATCCTAATATTGGAGGGTCATCAAAAGGACATTTGGTGAGGGAACTGGATGCTCTTGGAGGAGAGATGGGGAAGAACATAGATAGGACTTTTATACAGTCCAAGATGCTTAATATTTCAAAAGGTCCTGCTGTGCATTCCCTCCGTGCCCAGGCAGATAAGGCAGAATACAGCCGTTCTATGAGAAAAGTATTGGAAAATCAAAAAAATCTTACAATAAAACAAACAGAAGTTTCTGAATTGTTGTGGAACAAAGTTGATGATTTGAATCTGAATGGGCAAAGAGAGATAAAGAAAATATATGGAATTAAAACCTTTACAGGAACTGTTTATGAATGTAAGGCTGTTATTCTTTGTACAGGAACATATTTAAATGCCAGATGTTTGTGTGGGGAAGCAATTACTTATACAGGTCCTAATGGATTACAGGCGGCAAGTCATTTAACAAATTCCCTTATTTCTATGGGAATAGAAATGAGAAGGTTTAAAACGGGAACTCCTGCAAGAATGGATAAAAGAAGTCTTGATTTTTCAAAAATGGAGGAGCAGTTTGGAGATGAAAAAGTAATTCCTTTTTCTTTTTCAACAAATCCAGAGGATGTACAGATAGAACAGGTTTCCTGTTATCTTACCTATACAAATGAAAAAACACATGAAAT